>WQTB01000035.1 GCA_009786495.1 Treponema sp. | reverse complement strand
CTTACAACAATACTTGAAACGCCTGACGGCATTTATATTTCCGCGCCTAATTCGAGCATTCTTGGAAACCCGATCAAAAATTACACAAGGAACGGAAAACGCCGCATGGANCTTTCCGCNGGAATCGCTTATTCAGATTCTGTTGACACAGCCTTTGCCGTTATGCAAAACATCATTGACGAAGAGCCGCGGTTTTTAAAAGAGCCTGCGCCGAAAATAATCCTTCAGTCGATCGAAGAAAATTCCGTAAAAATCACGCTTCGCGCGTGGACGGCGATACAGGATTATTGGGATATTTATTGGGATTTGACAAAAATATTAAAAGCGAAAATTGAAGAAGCGGGCCTTCACATTCCGCTGCCGCAGAGAAACGTGACGATTAACGATAAAATTCAGCCGGGCAAAACCGAGACAAATCAGCATGATTGATTCAAAAAAATTATTTAGAATTTTCTCTTTCGCGAAGGCGCCTGATTAATATTTCAATACACGGCAAACGGAACGATTTCCGTTACCTGCACCCTGAATCTTGACGCGGCTGCCCAGCGGCCTGCGTCAATATAATACCGCGGAAACGAAGCAAGGCTTATAAACCCGTGCGCTTCTTTCGGGCGGTTCCGTTCNCTGCCGCGCAGCAATTCGCGGACGGCGGCTCTTGCGGCGTCTTCAAGCGCCATTTTTTTTAATGCGATCCAGCCGGGNTACTCTTCAATAAATGAAGGACTGAATCCTGTAGCCTGCGCGTTCCTTATCGATCCTGAGCTCCAGACCTGCATCCTTCGNTGAAGGGAATTNTCNAGCCGGAAATCCGCCCATACTCTCAGCTGCATATCCTTTACTTCNGTGTCTGTTACGTGCAGCGCGGGATCGCCGTATTCAATTAANCCAATCGGCCGCAGTTCAAGGATTTCATCAATCTGNCTTGCCCTTTCCCCTGGCTCGTAATAAAACGACCAGCCGTAAACCATCGCCGAGAAAAAAAGCGAAAGTTCGTCAAGCGCGCGCCGGCCCGCTTTTTGAATATCAAGGGGATAATCTTCGTCGATATGGCCTATGTATATCGGCTCCATATCCACATACACATCGCCGCGGATAACATATTGATGAGTGCCCTGTTCATGCACCTGCGCGTAAAGTGAAGAAATAATTAAAATACTGATAAAAGCGGATAAAATGNTTTTGCGGAGCATACTTATATATCGACCAAGGCGGCTGCCGCCATTATAATTAAGACAGCATGAAAAATATATTCTTTCTTGGATTAATCAGTTTTTTTACCGATTTAAGCACGGAAATGGTGTACCCGTTAATACCGCTTTACCTTGTAGGCGCGTTCGGCGCGACCCATGTCCTTGTCGGGATTATCGAAGGCATCGCCGAAAGCATGGCGAGCCTTTTAAAAATATACTCAGGTTATCTTACGGATAAATTTAAAAAGAAAAAAATTATCGCGTTCTGGGGATACGCCGCGGGGCTTGTTTACAAGATCGCGCTTTTATTCGCCGGTTCATGGATTGGCATTCTCGGCGCGCGCGTCATAGACAGATTCGGTAAGGGGATACGCACTTCGCCGCGCGACGTCCTTGTAAGCGAAAGCGCGGATAAAAATAATATGGGGAAGGCGTTCGGCCTGCATAAAGCGCTCGATATGCTCGGCGCGGGGCTTGGAATACTTGTTATATACCTGATTATGTTAAACGCAAACAGGCGCGGTGAAGCGGATTACAACTACAAATTCTTTTTCGCGATTTCTGTAATTCCAGCGATTCTGGGGCTTTTAATGTTTTTATTTGTCAGGGAAAAAAAACAGCATGAGACAGACGCGGCGCAGACGCGGTCAAAAAAATCCAATATATCATTCTGGAAAAACATTAAAGAAATTGACGGACAGCTTAAATTATACCTGCTTGTCGTCTTTATTTTTACGCTTGGAAATTCTTCAAAGGCGTTTATCATTCTAAAAGCAAATGACGCAGGTTTTAGCGAGTTAAACGCCATTTTGCTATTTTTTATTTATCACGCTGTCGCCGCGGCGCTGTCAATACCGCTCGGGAAATTATCCGATAAAATCGGAAGGAAAAACCTTCTTGTTCCCGGTTACATTATTTTCGCGCTTTGCTATTTCGGTTTCGCCTTCGCTTCGTCAAAAACCGCGATGATCGCCTGCTTTGTCCTTTACGGCNTATATACGGCNATGATAGCGGGGGTGGAACGCGCGTTTGTCGCCGAAATCGCGCCGGGNGAAATAAAAGGAACAATGCTTGCGCTTCATTCAACTGTCGCGGGAATCGCGCTTTTACCCGCAAGCGTAATTGCGGGCGTTTTATGGAGCGCATACGGATCGGCTTATCCTTTTGTTTCAGGCGCGTGTCTTTCGCTGCTTGCTTCAATTCTATTATTGATATTTATGAAAGGAAGGAAAAAAGAGCCTGCGGGAGAAGACAGCCGGATGTAAACNGCGCCTGNGTTATTTNTTGCCGGAGTAAAGNGTAAATTCCATTTTTTCCTTGTTCTGCGCGAGCATGGAAAGCCAGATNGTTTTCTTTTTGGTAATGTCTTTGCTCTTGCGGCCGATTGCNCGTAACTTTTCATAAACCTGCGAGCCGTTTTTCGCCGCGGTCCACGTTTTGTAATAATCGCCGTGAAATATCTGCGCCGCTTTTTCGTCCACTTCCTTGTCTATATTGGACTCATAGGCATCAAGAAGAAGCTTGTATTTGGCGGTAATTCCGCGCAGATAATCAAGAATAAGCCTGTCATATAACGGAATCTGTTCGCTGATATCAACAAGATAATGAAGGAACTCAACTGCCTGATAATAATCTTCGTTTACGCAGTACGCCTTCATCGCAAGGCGGCAGAGCTGCACGTAAGAGTCGTTGTTCACTGTCTGCATTCCGTGAACAGGCAGAGTCGGCGTTATTGTAAACTTCGGCATCGACTGGGCAACGCGGGTAAGCAGTTCCATTAAATCCTGATATATGCGCATCTCCCATAAATTGTCGCGTATGGACGAATAAAGACGCGAGATGTCATCCGCGAACGTTTCCTTGTAGCGTTCATTTTTGTCAAACACAACTTCGCAGGTGGGAATCATGACTCCCTTAAACTCAATATGCCCTGTATCAAAAAAATAAAGCGAATTGTTAATCGCAAGAACGCATCTGTTCTGNGCGTTTTCCTTTTCATAATTCATCATGACCTGTTTTGCTATCATGACCCTTGATTCTTTCGGCGAAAGNTCATTCGCCCTTGTCTGAAGCCTTGCCCCGGAATTTAAAAGGAAGCCGGCAAGGTTTCCCCTTTCTGTAATTATTAAAGGGCTCTGCGTATTGCCGCCCGTAATTCCGCCTGTGATTTTAAAAATAGGCAGCGCTTCCGCGTTTCCCGCGCGTTTTGTCGATATATTGGGATCCTTTACGACATCGGTTTTTCCGAAGTAATCGATTATGCAAAGGGTGACAAGCAGCGCGTCCGTCGCGCTTGCCGCGACCACCACCATTTCATCGCCGCGCTCTCTCTGGCTTATCGCGCCGCATTGGGTCGATATCCGCCTGATTTCATTTTCGATCGCCCANTCCAGCGTGTGCATCATGGAAAGNTTTTTGCGGGATTCCATGCAGAATTGCGTATAACCGTGAATGTCAAGCATCGCGACATACAGNTTGGAAATTTGAAGGGTTTTTTTAAGATCGCCNGCGTCGGGAAAATCCCTGTCAGATAACACCATTTCCTTCCATAACTTTTTGTGCGTAGAAGGATCAATCGCCGAGAAAAACCCCCAGTTAAGACGTTTCAAAAGCTGGAAAATCCTCATAATAACAGCGTGAGTCCATTTATCCTTTAAAACAGGAGCCACATATTCTTTTAACTTTGAAAAAACGGTGATTTCCTTCGCAAGCACTTTGTCATACAGGAAGGAAAAAAACTCGTACTCCGTCATTCCGCTGTTATATTCGCTAATGTCTTTCACTTTTAATACCTGAAAATAATTATAATATACCATGATAAAAAAGAATAGCTTAAAAAATAAAATATGTTGTGAATTCGCAGAATTTAGGATATTATTATTAAAAGGAATATAAATGGAAAGCGCTGTTGTATTAAATAATTCCGCTGTCGCGTTAACTGAGGCGAATCAGCCTTTTGACGCAATTCCTCTTTTCAGGGAAGCGCTCGTTTTGGAACCGGAAAATCCTCTTTTATGGCTTAACCTTGGCATCGCCCAGCAGAAAACAGGCGAGTATATTCAGGCAATTGAAAGCTTCAAACGCTGCCTTGTTATCGACGGCAGTCTTTCAGAAGCATGGCATTCAATGGGTTTGATTTATTACGAGCTGAATGAATTCGGCCATGCGGAAAACTGCTACAAGTCTGCGCTTGAATTATGCGGCAATGATCCTAAAATATGGAATAATCTCGGCGTTGTTTTTTTTAATTGTAAAAATTACGAAGAAGCCCGCAGCTGTTTTGAAAAATCCGTAAGCATTTGCCCGCAGTATCACGACGCGATTTTCAATCTTCGCGATACATGCAGGGAACTGGGCGATTTTCGGGCGGCGGCGGAATTTGAAAGGATACTGTCCGGCAAAGAAATAAAATAAGACGGGACATATAAATGAAAGTTTTATATGTTGCNGAGCTNGTCGGAAAATCCGGNGTNTATGCGTTAAAGAAATCCATAAACGAAATAAAAAAAAAATACCCCTTTGATTTTTTAATTGTCTGCGCTGACGGCGCGACNGGCGGAAACGGCCTTGGCAGAAGTCATGCGGCTTACATTCACAAAATGGGCGCAAACGCGATAACGCTCGGCGAGTGCTGTTTCTATAAAAAAGATTTAACCGAAAATCTTGACAAGATGCCNTATATCCTGCGCCCTGAAAATCTGAACATNGAAGCTCCGGGAATCGGCGTCAGGTTATTTAAAACGGATTACGAGCAGGCAAAGATCGCCATTGTTGTTTTTATCGGCCAGAACGGTTTTACGCGCACTTACGCGAACAGTCCCTTTGCGATGCTTCCTTCCGTGCTTGAAAAANTAAAAAAACAAACGCAGTACATCATTATNGATTTTCACGCGCAGGCAAGCGCCGAAAAGAAAACTTTTTTTTACGCGGCGGACGGCCGGTGTTCCGCAGTTATCGGATCGCACACAAGGGTGCAGACATCAGACGAAGGAATCATGGCGGGCGGAACGGCGGTAATAAGCGACGCGGGAAGAACAGGCAGCCAGATTTCTGTCGGCGGAAGCGAAATTAATTCCCGCATTAAAGAATACCTTACAGGCATCCCTGACTGGACGAAGGACGCGTGGGATACTCTTGANCTTCAGGGCNTTTACATCGGNATCGGCAGGGACGGAAANGCTCTTTCGATTGAGCGCGTCCGCTTTCCGGTAGAAAAAGCCGGTAACGAAGATATAGAAAAATAATTTAAATTAAAAGCCGGTTATGAATTGCTAATCATGTCGTANACCATAAATTGTCCGCCGGCTCTCCTGTAGAAAAGCGTAATATCCAAAGGAAAGTGAAAAAGCAGTTCCGCGTTACGGCGTACATAATGATCAAAAGTAACCCTGCATGAAAAAGTGTCGTTTTCCCGCGCGAAAAATTCCGAAGCGGTTACATTTTCAAACCAGTAATTTATATGAGGCGTATAAAAATAAACTTCCGACGTGCGTATATTATTATATATTTCTGTTCCGGTTTCAAAATATCTTTGCAGTTCCCTTAATGTCGTGTCGAACGTCATAAACTCAGCGTATGTTTTCGCGGTAGCTATAGCGCGGTCTTTATACTGCGCTTCAAGAGCGCCGTCGGAAATAAATTCCTGGATAAAATGCAAATCCCCGGTATTTCTTATTACGCCTTCTTTTCCCGCGGCGCTTACAATACTTACTTCAGGCGGATCGTCAAAGCCGTACAGAATGCGGTATATTTTGCGGTGAAGCTTTAATCTGTCCGTTTCAGCTGTTTTAATGCCGTCTTTAAGCAGGAAGGAATCGTCAATCTGTATTCCGTTTATTGCAAGCGTAAAACTGTCGATGATATCTATCGTGAGAACCGGAATCGCCGAATATTCATTAAGTTCGCTGTCATAGGCAAGGGTGTTAACGCGCCCGCCGTACTGCGCTTCTACTACAGGCTTTGCNATTAATCCCGATATTGTATAAACATCATANTTTCCCGCCATGGGGCAGGAAAGACCGCTGCCGGTTTTGTAGTTTTCGCCGACAAGTTTACTGTTAACATACACGCTGCTGCCNGCGGGNGCTGTTATTTTAAANTCTTCAATNATGTCAAAAATTGTGGCGACTTTGGAAAACTCCCAAATATCATTGAAAAATCCCGCCCGCTTAACAAGTTCAAATTCGGCGAACCCCGCGCCGCCTGCGAAAACNACATATTTTCTTGTGTCCTGCGNGTCGTACGGAATGTTGACGAAATTCCTTTGGCCNCCTGCCCTGTCATTCAGATACGCTGTATANTTTTCCAGAGTTTCAAGAGATGAAAGATTCGGCTTTTCAAGCGCGAAAAGCTTTCCGAACGCAAGTTCATTAAAATATTGATTGAATACGCGGGACGCCGCATTGTCAGGCATGGATTTTTCGTATGAATCAAGTCGCAGCCATAAAAAAGCGAGCCAGCATACAACAGAGGCAGCCAGTACAGACAGAGAAATTAAAAATGCTTTTTTAAATTTGCCGGTTAAAATTTTTTTCACTTTCTTACCATAAAAAATGTAGGTATTCTCCTTGGCCCGTACAGGTTGGAGTGTATATTAACAAGTTCGTTGTTATACGCAAGAGTAGTCGATGTTCCCCCGTCAAGGTTTGACGCGTTTACCGCTCCGTATCTGAGCAGGATTTCTATTAAATCGGACAGGGACGCGCCAAGGCTGTGCGCCATCCGCCCCTCAACGCAAAGCAGTATTACAGTTCCGTCCTGCCGCTGCCCGATTGCGCTTCTTGGATTAAGACCACTGCTGAGCCCCCTGATTTCCATCGGCTCCCCGTTTACGACAAGAGTAGGACCAAAGCACAGCGCGTCACGAATGCCCATTTCTCTTGCCGTTTTTACCGAGAAATTGCCGACTATCAGCACATTGTTATTGTCAAAACCAATCACCGATGAATAGACAGTATTTTCATCTCCCCAAAGCCGCCGTCCTTTAGAAAAGACAAGGCCGATTGGAAGATCGCCCGCCCCTACTCCGTTTATGTCNGGAAANCCGCCGCCGTTAATCCCAGCTACCGCGTCTTCCCTTCTAAGCATGTCGAGTATTCTCATGCCCGGCTGCCCGCTTGTAAAATCNGATGATGTTGCGACATATAACCGCGACGGATCGCGTATAAGCATCACGTAGCCCCTGTATGTTCCGCCAAGCACCTTGTCTATGCGGATGCCGTCGGGATAATCCGCCCATTCGCTGTCCGCGCTGTTTGATGAAGATGAACCGCCAAGGGCGCCTGTTCTGAACACAGGCATGACAAGAGACGTATCGGTTATCACTGCGGTTTCAACTACAGAATTATCTTCTACAATTTTATTAACAAGGGCGTGAGTAATAAAAAGCGCCGGTACAAATTTTAGCGCGCTTGTTTCAAGCATAGATAAAGTGAGCATATCCCTTGCNGTCGGGCTCGGCCCTTTAAACATGACAAAAAGNGTTCCAAGAACAAAAAAGACAACTAAAACCAATATTGTTAAAAAAACAATTAGTCCGCGTATCAGCTTCATTTAAACACCCACTTTCTTTGTATAATATAATTCATGATAAAAAGCCCTACATCAACGGCCATTTTTATCAGGGTTACAAGAACCGCGGAATTTACGCTGAATATATACGATATGACAGCGACAAGGTTCCCGGAAAGAATCATCGATACACAGCATAAAGTATAATATTTTAACGCGGCTTTGAATACGCTTTTTCCGGAATATTTAAAAACAAAATTTTTATTAAAAAAGAAATTAAACGCCGAAGAAAGGACGCGCGAGGCGACTGTACTGATCAGNATCACATTCCAGTTTCCGGAAATGGAATACCTGTTTAANAGNTTTAAAAAAAGGTAGAAAAAAAGNAAATCAATCACGCATGATATCAGCGACCCTTGAGCGTATTTAATAAACTGAAAAATAATTTTTAANGAATCTTTAATGGGCCTGAAATGCGTGCTTTTATTGCCGTTAATATAAACAGTGTTGATTGGAATTTCGGTTATACTGAAGCCTTCCTTCTTCGCCGTAATCAGCATGTTTGTCTCGTATTCAAACCGGTCCCCGGAAACATTTACAAATGAATTTAATAATTTTTTGGGTATGGCTCTGAGTCCTGTCTGGCAGTCAGCGAGATCAAGATTGACGCTTGCGCTGAAAAGTTTCGCGGACAGTTTATTGCCGATCCGGCTTTTAAACGGCACTGACGGATTATTAAAATCTCTTGCACCAAGTACAAAGCCGCCGCTTTCCGCCATTGCCTTCGCGCACATGCTGATATCTTCCGGCAGATGCTGCCCGTCATCATCAATCGTGATAATTCCGAGACCTTCAGGGCGGTTTTCCAAAAAATACGCCATACCGGTTTTCAGCGCGGCGCCTTTACCCCTGTTCTCATTATGGCGGAGAACTGTGCAGCCTTCAATTTTTGCGGCTTCGTCAAATATATAAGAAATCTCATTTTTGCTTCCGTCATTTATAATGATAACATCCGAAAAACCCTGATTAATTACGCGCTGAATGACAGATATTATTTCCATACTGGGATTATATGACGGCAATATCACAGAAACCCTGTTTAACTGTTCCATTTTATTTTCTCTTCGATTTTTTAATAAAAATTAATAATAGCAATAAAGACGCGCTTACTGCAATGATTAATACAGGCAGTAATATTTTAATCTGCCGTTTGCCGCCGTTTTCTGATTCTCCGTAGTAGTCCGGATCGATCGGATAAACTGAAAAATCAATATTTTCGGCTTCCCCTGCGTCATCATTAAAAAAATGTTCTTCAATAATATTTTTGATAAGCAATGTGTTTTCAAAAAAATCCGCCGCGCCCTGAGAATCATCGCCGACAAGAGTTCTGAAAAGCCCGTATCTTCCCGGCTGATAATTCCGTATCTGCGTTGAACTTGTAACCGGCGCGTCTGCGGTTCCGTAGATCCATCTGTAAAACCATGTCCAGTGCTGCGACTTATGATATGAAAACCCGTACTGTGAAACCTGAAAAGC
>WQTB01000034.1 GCA_009786495.1 Treponema sp. | reverse complement strand
TCCGTTCCCTATTTCGCATTGGTAATTCTTGATACCGCTTCCTTCCATTTTTTGCCGCGGTCAAATTCGTTTAAAAACATTCCAAAGCTTGCGCATCCGGGAGACAGCGCAACGCTGAAGCCGTTTTGCGCCCTGCCTGCCGCGCAGATTACAGCTTCGTCTATGTTGTCATATGGTCCAAGAAAGGAAATGCCGGCTTCAGCTAACAAGCGGCGCAGTTTGTCGCTTCCGGTGCCTGCAAGCAGAATAACCGCGCTTAGTCTGCCCTGCGCCGCCGCTTTTTTCGCCGCGTTTACAAGCGTCGAAAAATCAAGATTTTTATCTGTGCCGCCTATTACTAGAACGAGTTTCTGCGCGGGAAGCGCGGTTAACGCTTCGATGCAGGCTGCGGCTGCCTGCGGAATTGTCGCTGCGCTGTCGTTATAAAACCGCACGCCGTCCGCTTCATGAAAGAACTCAAGGCGGTGTTCAATGCCGCGGTATGAAGTTACGGCGCTTTTTATAACTTCTGTTTTAACGCCCAGAGCGTACGCGGCCAGGGAAGCGCAGAGCATGTTAAATTTATGATGACATCCTGGAATGTTAAGATTTTCAGGGACGGCAAGCTCTTTTTTATTATCAATTAATCTTACAAAACCGCAGCCGCTTTCTGCGTCTATCCAGCCGCCGCTTTGGTTTTCACCTAACGCGCCGGAATGCTGCGAACAGACAAGGGGCCTTCCTCTGGTTTCTGAAAGAAAAATTTTTCCCCAGCTGTCGTCTCCGGCTATTGTAACGCACGTTTCATCCTGGCCGCGGTAAATATTTTTTTTGTCGTCAATATATTTTTCCATTGTCCCGTAACGGTCAAGATGATCCGCCATAATGGAAGTTAATACCGCGGCTGCCGGTTTTAAAAGCGCTTCTCCGTTTGATTTTTTTTTGTCTTTTAAATCACCTAACTGAAAGCTTGAAAGCTCAAGAACAACATCGTCTTTTTCCGTTAAACCATTGTCAAGAAACGTTAAAGGAGAGACTGTTATATTCCCGCCAAGGTACGCGTTGCCGCGTTCATTTGACTGCGAAAGTATCAAGTGAAGCGCTGACGATACGCTGCTTTTTCCCTTTGTTCCTGTAACCGCGGAAAGCCGCGCGGGCGATTCCGATAAAAAAAGCGAAATATCGGTTTCTATTTTTTTTGACGCCTGTAAAAATTGCGAATCGGGTCTTACGCCGGGATTTTTAATCACAATATCGGCTTTTTTAAAATCGTCTATTTCATGTTTTCCAAGAACATAGCGAATCCGCCCGCTGCCGGAGCAGGAAGANTCAAGCAGNTCAATCGAAGGCNTCAATGTTTTTTCGTCTCTTAAATCNGTAACGGTAATTGACGCTCCGCGTTTNAGCATAAAACGCGCTGACTCAAGCCCTCCGCCGTTTAAACCAAGACCCATGATTAACGCTTTTATTCCTGAATAATCCATGTTATGTTTATGGTAGCATATGGATCAAAAAGAATTCTACAGCCCGCTGTCATTGCATGATGAAAAAGGACAGGTTCAGAATTTCGGCTGGGCAAGGCAGCCGTATTTTGTTTACGATTCCGCGCTTTCGTACATGCCGAAATACAAGATAACGGAAGCAGATCGCTATATAGTTTTTTCTCCCACTCATATGGTTATTTTTGAAGTGCGNGACGACGGCTGGCTCGGGCATATGGGAATTTCCGTTATATCGCTTCGCGACAAAAAAAGGTCNACTCAGGTTTTTAAATCGCTTCTGCCGTTAGGTGATTACGATATGCCTTCCAACAGCGTGCACGGCTCCGTGCACTGGCACAAAAAGGACGCGAAACTTGATTTTATCAGCATGGAAGGCGGAGCCAAAATCATAAAGGCCGACATAAGAAATTTCGGCCACCACCGCAGCTTCCGCGGAGCTCTTGTTTTATGCGAATATGATGCGCCGATTCCGGAGGCGCAGCTGAACGCGCAGTCGCTTGTGACAAGCCAGCAATGGAAAAACCAGAAAAACACATACAGGTTAACGCGCTGCTCTCCGTGGTTTTTCGCGGAAGGCGTAATTCAGTTCAGCAGTGCGGAAATTATTTTTACCCGCGGGAACGCGTGGGGAATTCTTGACTGGATGCGGTGCGCCCGGCCGAAAGCAGATATACGCTACTGGGCGGGAGCGTGCGGAATAAGCGGCGGCAGGCAGCTTAGTTTCTGCGTTGGTTACAGCTGGGCGGATTTTTCGCACGGGACGGAAAACGGTTTTTTTGTCGACGGAATACTGCACAAGCTGGATCAGGTTACATTTCACATTCCTTTTTCCAACTGGCTGGCTCCGTGGCGTTTTACCAGTAATGATAACAGGCTGGAAATGACGTTTCATCCGCATCAGGAAAGAGCGGATCGCAGAAGACTATTCCTGCATAATCTGACGCGGCATCAGCTGTGCGGTTTTTTTTCCGGCAGGATTGTGCTTGATGACGGCGCGCCGCTTGAATTTCAAAATCTGACAGGCTTTGCCGAATGGTGCAGGATGCGGTATTGAGTATACATTCAAAATAATATAGAATTATTATAAAGGGGAATTATGCATAAATTTTTATACACCTGGCGCTTTTATACATTCGGACGCGAGCAATATCAGGAATGTATGAATAATGTTTTCCAGAATAATCTGCTCAGCCTGCGGCAGGCGAATATAATAGTCGTGTTATTTGCGGGCTGTCTCTCGGTTTTCCCCGTTTTTTTTGAAGATTATAATTTTGTAAAAGCCGGAATTCATCTGGGGGTAGCGGTTATCGCCCTGCTCATTTCGTTTTACGCGAATTATGTAATGCAGCAGCTTAACGTAAGCAACAGGGTTGTCTATGTTCTTGAAACTTTATTTTACGCGAATGTTTTGATCTTCGGAACATATCTTGATATCTGGTCAAAGCCGTTTTCCATCGCCGCGCTTTTTCCGTGTCTTTTAATCTGCTCGCTTTTAACATTTGTAAATCCGCCGCATTTTAATCTGTGTCTTACGCTGGGGGCGATAATCATTTTTATTATATCGGCTGTCATTGTAAATCCCGTTGACGAAATAATTTTTTATATCGGCAATTCGGTTGTCGCGGGATTTTTAAGCCTGTTTTTCAGCTGGCAGATAACAAAGCTGCGTCTCGGCCTTGAAATTACCGCGACCAATCTTGAAAACGAACGCAACAAGTACGTCGATCAGAGCATAACTGACGAACTGACGCAGCTTAAAAACAGGCGCGACTTTAACCAGACCTTTCACCGGTTTCTGTCAAACTACAGGGCTTCCGACGACTGGCTTTGCATCGCGCTTGCCGATATCGACTTTTTTAAATTGTATAACGATCATTACGGGCATCCGAAAGGAGATGACTGTCTGCGCGGCATTGGAGCCGCTCTTAATTCGCTGAGCGCACTTGGGGTGTATGCCGCAAGGGTTGGCGGCGAAGAGTTCGCGCTTTTATGGTTTGAAAAAGACCCTTCTCATGTGGAACAGGTGGTTTCGCAGTGGACGGAAACAATCAGAAATTTAAAAATCCAGCATGAAAAATCCAAAGTTTCAGAATATGTGACAATGAGCATCGGAATCTATGTCGTGCGCTGCGGTTCGCGCCATGATACCCAGGAGCTCTACGATCTTGCCGATAAAGCGCTGTATACCGCTAAAAGCTCGGGGCGCAACTGCGCGATTGTATGCGGCGATGAAATCAAGCAGTACAAGATTGTAAAAGAAGACAGTAAATAAAACTTTCGCGTTATGTAAAACTCAATCGCTTACGACTTTGAATTTGGTTACGCTGTTTATAAGTTCGTCAATGCTGTACCTGTTCTGCTGGCTTATTTCCTGTATGTGCATGATCTCTTCGTTAATCCGCGCGATTGCCGCCGAAATTTCCATTACAGCCTGAAGAACATTAACAGTAAGGTCTTCCAGCGTATTGCCGCAGTCTGTAACCCTGCGGCTTCCCGACAGCATGTCGCGCGAGCCCTTGCTTACCTCTGCCGTTAATTTTTTTAGATTTTCCGTCAAGCTTGAAAGCGTGCGGATGCTCTCTTCCTGCCTGTCAACGCTTTCGCGAATTTGTTTTTCCTGGGTTATTACAATCTGNACGGCTTCGTCAATGTTTTTAAAATCCCCCATTACGACAGACGCTGAGCTGCTTATTTTTGTAAGGGATTCATTCATGTCCTTTAACGCGTTCGCGACATTCTTTGCCTGCGCGCTTGACGAGTCCGCCAGTTTGCGAATTTCCTCCGCGACGACTGCGAAGCCCTGTCCCGCTGATCCCGCGTGCGCCGCTTCAATCGCCGCGTTCATGGAAAGCAGGTTGGTCTGGCTTGCAATAGTCTGTATTACCTTGTTGATTTCAAGAAGACCTTCCGACGCTTTCGCGACTTCTTCTATTTCATGCGTAACCGTGGAAAGGCCGCCCCTTCCCTTTTCTGAAGCGGCTGCAAGGTTTTTGATATTTTGCTCATTTTCCGCAAGCGTCTGATTTACCGAATTGATGTGCGCAGCCGCGTTTTCAACCGCCGCTGATGATTCTGAAATGCTTTTTGACTGGGATTCAATGTGCATGTTCAGTTTTTCAATTTCCGCGATCACTTCTTCTATCGTGTCGTTTGTTTCCTTCGTGCCTGCCGATTGGGAACCCGCAAGATTTTTCATGCTTTCGGTTTCGCCCGTGATCGATTTTACCATTTCCGATGAAATTTCCGCCGCGTGCGAAAATTCCCTTCCGATGTCGTATAACGACGCGGAATGTTCCTTTACTTTCAGAATCAAAGAGCCCATTCCTTCCTGCGTCTGGTTTAAAAGATTCGTCATCTCGCCGATTTCGTCTTTTGATTTTACCTTNACGCGGTTTGTTAAATCCCCTTCCTTGAATTTTCCCAGAACAGAATGGACTATTTTTATNGGATTGCTGATATTTTTTCCGACAAAGAAAATGATAACAAGCGCTCCCATNGATATAATGATCGAGCTTATAATAATCGCTAAAATGACCGTGTTCCTTGACTGCATCGCAATGCTGCCGTCCATAACAGAAAGCACATACCACGGATCGGAGGNGCCGTCCATTTCTACATGGCGGTAGCTAAGATAAATGAGTTTGCCGTTTTCTTTAAATTTTGAAGAGCCNGCGCGGCCTTTCATCATGTCTTCGATGGCGGCCTTATATTCGCCTGAAATTTCAAAATGCAGTTCCTGTGTAACAGGGCTGCCGGANGAATCGGTCATNGGTCTTCCCGAACTGTCATTTAACGTTACTGTTTTTGTCATGTTGACGTAATTGTAAAGCTGCTCCTGATANGTTTCGTCAGGGTGCGCGACNACTACGCCTTTTCCGTCAAGAATAAATGTGTAAGANCCTTCTTCCGCGATTTCCACAACATAGCTGTGCAATGCCGCAAGCTTTATATCGCCTGCCATTATTCCAATCATCTGTCCGTTATCCAGTATCGGATAAAAAATTGACGCGCAGGGCATTTGCGTTCCNACAGAATAGTATGACTCTGAAATAAAGTTTGTTCTAACTTCTTCCATCCTTGTAAACCACCATCGCTCTTTCCTGTTNCCNAGCGTTCCCGATGACCGCCCTGTCTGNATTCCGTCCATTCCCTGCGCGTAAATTAGTTCAAAAACATTNTTTCTACTTATTGACGATACGAACGCGGGCGTTTGTCTTTCTGTCTCCATGGAGATGACGTCGCTGTTAAAGGAAAGCGATTCAATTTCTTTCGCGGCCAGATCAATAAACGCCGAAAGCGAGCGTTCCATAAATAATGCGTTCTTGTCATTTTTTGCGATTATCTGATCTTCATAACTTTGTGAATAAACAATATAAAAAACTATAAGTACGGAAACAATTATTAATGCCATTACCGAAACAAAAGATACAAGTAATTTNCTNAAAAGTGTCTTCATTTACCGTCCTTGCCGTTAATTAATTAAGAATAACATGATTTAATACACTTGTATATTATTTTTTACCCGCGGCCCTGAACGCTCACTAGCCCNTGACNGTAAAAAATCGTTATACTTATCAGAATGAATCTTGAAGCTTTTATACTNGGATGCGGCGGAATGATGCCGCTTCCAAACAGGCATTTGACTTCAGTGCTGCTTCGCCGCGAAGGAGAACTTTTTCTGTTTGACTGCGGCGAAGGAACGCAGGTATCGCTGCGNCGGCTTAACCTTAGATGGAAAAAAATTTCAGTTATTTTTATAAGCCATATGCACGCCGATCATGTTACGGGAATNCCGGGGCTTTTAATGCTTTCTTCGCAGGTGGACAGGGATGATCCGCTTTATATAATCGGNCCGCCGCGGATTGCCGAATATATCGAGTCAAGCCGCCGCGTGCTTGATATGTATATCAATTATGAAATCATTGTGCAGGAAATAACGTCNCCNGGAATTGTATACAAGGGNGACGGGTTTCATATNAGGTGTTTTCCNCTGTCGCANACAAAACCGTGTTACGGGTATACTCTGGAAGAAGATATCCGCCCCGGCGTTTTTCATCCNGAGAAAGCNAATGAGCTTGGCGTCCCGATGGGTAAATTGTGGGGGAAACTTCAAAAAGGCGAAACCGTAAAAACAGAAGACGGCAGAACCATAAAACCGGATCAGGTGATGGGCAAAGAACGCTGCGGGCGCAAATTTTCCTTTGTAACAGACACGCTCGCTTTAAATGAAATTTCAACTCATGTAATCGGCTCTGATCTTTTTATCTGCGAAGGAATGTTCGCCCGCGATCTTGCNGAAGACGCGCATGCAAAAAAGCACATGACAGCGGAAGANGCCGCGAAAATCGCCGCCGCTTCGCCGGGCGTAAAAAAACTTGCGCTCATTCATTACAGCCCGCGGTACACAGAATACGATCTTAAACAGGTTCTGTCGGAAGCAAAATCGATTTTTCCCGAAACAGTCCTTACCCGCGACAGAATGGTTTTTCCGGTTGAATTTCCGATTAATTTATTTTGATTGTAACAACAGGCATGGTTTGTTGATTTTATTTATATAACGAGGTGAATGTTTTAATGAACGCAAAGATCGAAGTTAAAAATCTGTCAAAAAAATACGGAGATGTAACGGCTGTTTCGGATGTGTCCTTTTCTGTCGGGGATCAGCAGGTTCTGGGTTTTTTGGGCCCTAACGGAGCAGGGAAGACCACCGTTATGAAAATCCTGACAGGCTATCATTTTCCTTCAGGCGGAACGGCTTATGTTGACGGAATTCCTGCGGATGACGAAGAACATTCGCTTGAAATCAAAAAACGGATTGGCTATCTGCCTGAAAATGTGCCTTTATACTCCGATCTTACTGTCGATGAATATTTAAATTTTGCCGCAAGCGCCAGATTTATCCCGAAGAAGCAGCGGGCGCAGGCAATAGGCGCAAGCCTTGAAGCGTGCGGACTTGTTTCCTATAGGAGCCGCAGGATTGAAACGCTTTCCAAGGGATACAAACAGCGCACCGGCCTTGCTCAGGCGATTCTCCACGATCCGCCGATCCTTATTCTTGACGAGCCGACAACAGGCCTTGATCCGAACCAGATTATTGAAATCCGCTCGCTTATTAAAGAGCTTGGCAGGAGAAAGACTGTAATTCTTTCCACGCACATCCTGCAGGAAGTAGAGGCGATTTGCACTCAGGTTCTTATTATCAATGACGGGCGTATAGCGGCGCTTGGAAANCCNGAAGAAATCGCGGGAACCATGAAAGGCGGCGATACATGGGAGCTTGTCNTAAANCCCGCAGGCGATAAACCGGCCGGAAAAACNGANCNGGAATTCGTNATGGANAACCTGCGTCTTCTNGGCGATATTTCCAATGCGAACACGGAAGACGCTGGAAACGGACTTGTCTGCGCGCGTTTTTTTGTTCATTCGCGCGGTGAATCAAATTCCGGCGAAAAGATTTTTGACTGGGCTGTTGGAAGCGGTTTTAAAATTCTTGAAATGAACCGCAGGAAACTGAGCATCGAAGATATTTTTGTCAGGCTTACAAGCGATGATCAGGAGAACGTTAAATGAAAAAATTAATTCCTTACAGGGCGTTTGCCCTTGCGAAGAAAGAAATATTCCAGTACCTTTACGCTCCCGCGTTTTACGGCGTNGCGGTTTTCTTTCTTGTTTTTTGTTCNATATGGCTTTTTTATGTAAGCCAGTATTTTATAATGGACAAGGCTTCCCTTCGCCCTTATTTTTCCGCGTTTCCGCTCGCTTTTATTCTTGTTATCCCCGTTATTACAATGAAAAGCTGGGCTGAAGAAAGAAAAACAGGAACAATCGAGCTTTTGCTTACAATGCCCTTTACGGAATGGGATCTTGTTCTTGGAAAATTCTTTTCCACATTCAGCGCGCTTGCCGCAATGCTTATTCTTACAATCCCNGTTCCCTTAACGCTTTCGAGCCTTGGATCATTTGATCCGGGAACCGTTTTCTGCGAATACCTTGGATCGTTTCTGTTATGCGCAAGCGCNGTGTCGCTGGGGCTTTTAATGTCCTGCCTTTCCAAAAATCAGGCAGCCGCGTTTCTGGGCAGCGCTGTNGTGCTGATGGCTGTAATGCTTTTAAATCAGGTGACAATGCTTCTTGATCTTCCGCAGTGGCTTGCGCAGATTATTAATTACATATCGCTTGCGTATCATTATGAAAGTTTTACAAAAGGTTTGATTGATTCNCGCGATCTTGCGTTTTACATTTTAACCACTGTATTGTTCCTTTTTTTAAATACAAGGGTTATNCTTTTCAGGAAATGGAGATAACTGTATGACAAAAAAACAAACTNCGGTTATCACTTTTCTGTCTGTCGCNGCAATTATTCTAGCGCTGATGCTCAGCGGCCGTTTCTGGTTCCGCATCGATTTAACNAAAAACAGGGCGTATACAATATCGGCGGTTTCGCGTAACCTTCATCTGGAAATACCCGAGCCTGTNAANGTCACCTTTTATATTTCCGACAAACTAAAAACAATAACGGCGATACCGGGCGAAATTGAAGATACTCTAAGGGAGTATACCGCCTATTCACGCGGTAAAATCCGCCTGACAGTGCGCGATCCTGTAAAAGCGGGAGTGGCTTCGATGATTGAAGAGCTCGGGCTTCAGCCGAGGCAGATACAGAATATCGAACAGGATCAGGCGAGTTTTTCGACTGTATATTCGGGAATCACTATTGAATATCTTAATAAAATGGAAATTCTCCCCTGGGTTATATCAACTGAAACGCTTGAATATGATCTGACGTCAAGGATACGCAATCTTGTTAATGACACAGA
>WQTB01000033.1 GCA_009786495.1 Treponema sp. | reverse complement strand
TTGAAAACTTAAAGAAAAACAAACCCGATATAATAGTCGGAAATCCGGGAAGGATTCTTGCCCTTGCAAAAAAAGGAATTATCAAATTAAACATAAATGTTTTAATTCTTGACGAAGCCGACCGCCTTGTAAGCGAAGAACTTTCAGGCGAATTAAACGGGTTATGCGAAATGATAATGAAAGACAGGCGCAAAAATGACAACGGCCTGATTCTGGGCGCGTGCTCGGCGACAATGAATAAAAAAAACAGAAAGAAAATTTTGGACGCGGTTTTTCAGACGGAAAGCGGCAAAATCAACATTCCTTTTATTGAATCGGACTCAAGCGAAATCATACGCGGAAAAATCGAACACTGGGCGATTTTCAGCGAAAGAAGGCGGAAGGATCAGACGCTGCGTTCATTGCTTGCGGCGGTAAAAACCAAAAAAAAGAAAGTAAAGGTTCTTGTTTTTACGGGCAGAAGCGATGAAGCGGGTTTTATTTTAACGCGGCTTCAGCATCACCATGTTCCTTCCGCCGGCCTTTTCGGAAAAATCAGCAAAAAGCCAATGTCAAGCCAGGAGCGAAAAGCGGCTCTTGAATCGTTCAGGCAGGGCGGCATTGATGTGCTCGTTTCCACGGATTTAGCGGCCCGCGGTCTTGATATTGCCGGC
Organism: Treponema sp.; assembly: GCA_009786495.1. Next base: position 8,703 of record WQTB01000033.1, on the reverse strand, counting down.
ATCAATATGGTTGTCGCCCTTGATGTCCCGTCTGACAGCGAAGTTTACATTCACCGCTGCGGCCGCACAGCGCGCGCGGGAAAGCGCGGAATAATGGTTACAATCGGCGACGAAACGCAAATGCGCCTTCTTGCTTTACTGGAAAAAAAATTAAAAATAAAAGTGCAGCCAAAGGAACTCCATTACGGCGAAGTGTGCGCTCCGCAGCCGTAGTGCAGCGTAACGTATACATAAAGAGTAAAACGCGGATCATCCTGCCGGTATTAAAACAGGCTTAAACTTTTAAAAAGCAATGTTATTAAAATATTGATCGCTGACTGTAACAGGCTGATCAATACGCGCTGAATGGGAACTGATATTCATAACATTATCTTTAATATCAACAATCCGGAACGGACAGTCGCCTGCTATAAGAGAACCTGTTTGTATATCAACAATATATTTATCCCCGAAACTGGCGCGGTTTATGGATTGGTTGTGGTTATGGCCTGTAAAAATCACCCTTACATTCCAGCTTGCAAGAAGCTCGCCTACAGATTCGTAATCCCTGACAAGATAGAACTCCATTCTTTCCTGCGTAACGCCTTCGTAGGGCACAAGCCTGTGATGCATCATCGCTATTACGGATTTATTTTGAATCTGCGCTTCATTTAAAACTTCAGCAATCCAGCTTACGGTAAGCGGCCTAATCCTGCCGTCTCCGAGTGTGTTCCAGCTCCTTGGTTTGTCGCGGTATCGGTTGGAGTCAATCGAAAGAACCCACAAGCCGTCTACAGGTTCTGTAACATAGCTTAGCGAATCGCTGTCGCGCATTATCGCCTGGCTGAATCCATACTCATAATAAATTTCAGAAAATTTTGTATAGCTTACAGAAGGAAGCCCCCAGCCCATGTTTCCCGTCAATCTTGTCGCGTTACCGCTGTAAATATCGTGATTTCCGGGAATCACCATTACTTTGATATTCGCGTCGCTTAGCCGTTTTAATTTTTCAGATAAAACTTCGTGATTATATAATTCGCCGTCTTTTGTTAAATCGCCGCATACCAATACAAATGAAACTCCGGCGTCAATAATCACGGAAATCGCGTTATCTAAAAGTTCAATGCTTTCCTGAAGCAGCTTACCGTCGTTTCTGGTAGCCCTTTGATAGGCAGGGTCGCTCGGCGAGCCGAGAGAAGGATGCCAGATATGAAGGTCGGTCATAACAGCGAATGACACATCAGGATACGGAGGCCCTTCGATTCGTTCGGGGTTAAAATTGTCCCTGTAAATTTTAACGCTTGCGCATCCGCCGGAAATCAGTACAAAAAGCAAAACGCCGAAAAAAACAAATTTAATTCTATTGGTTGTTTTCATTGATAGATTATAACATTTTTTGTGATTATTGGATACTTTTAATTCAAAAAACTAAACTGTAGACAAATCTACATCCCTTATCATTTTTAATGTCAAAGCTCCGGTTCTTAATTGTTCCTTTACATAGGCGCTGTACAATTTGTCATAAACCGCNATGTGCCCGAAAACCCAGTCCTTTAGGGTGCGGACAAAATTATTAGGAACAAATTTNTTGCCGTCATTGTACTCGCTCGCGGCTTCCAGAATATCCTTAACAAGACTTTCATGCATTTTCTTGTGATTATCAAAATCTGGATACTCAATGGCTTTTAAGAGCTTTAATTCGGCGGTAAAATGAAAACGGACATACTTTACCATATTGCTCATCGCGTCTTTAAATACTGTATGAAGCACATCATCCCTTGTGGAACACGCTATGTGCAGCTGATTTGTAAGCTTGACAAGTTCTTTATGCTGAACGTCGATCGTTTCAATTCCTGTGGCGTATTTTTCAGACCATGATATTATTTCGTTTTTATTATGATTTGTTTTAATATCTTTTGACATAACTTATATTGTACCCGATTTTTTTATAAAAGGCAAATAGAGAGTTTTAAACATTAAATAATTTTATTTTTACGTAACTAAACAGATAAACGCCTGCATTCAAGGTAAAACCGTTTTTCGCNGGAATGACCCATGGAAAAACTTTTTCGCGGAAGCGGACCTGTTCTGGCGATGGTTTCAAAAAGNCCTGATTTATGAACAGGCGGCAAAAGGATACCGGCGGCGCGTTCACATTCCGGCCCGCCGCTGTCCGACAGGCGGAAAAGTTCATCTTCATCGTGGATATAATCAATTTGATATTTCCCGAAAGAACAAAGCCCGCTTTGCCCGTCCGCAGGGAAATTATCAAGCAGCGGCTGAAGACAGGCTGTCGCGATCCCGGATGCCGAAGTTTCCGCAAGTGCGTAATGTCCCTGCGAAATAATGCCGAAGCTGTTGCCGCCTGTTTTGGCTTCGGATACAGCCTTTGAAAGTTCCTGTCTGCTGGTTAACTGCCTGCAGGAAAAATCGGGAAGCTGCGACAGTATCGATATAACCCCGTCAAAATCAATTCCGAAAACAAGCCGGTGTATCGGCTCAAACAGGATCGCAGGATCGTAAATATTTTCGATCTCGACAAGCGCATAACGCAGCGGGTGGTCAGGCTGCGGGTTCGCGGTGGTTTTTTTATATTCGTCCCAAATCCCTTTGGCTGCCGCAAGCGAGTGATTGCCNTCNCCTACCGCGAACAGAAACGGCTGTTCTTTGTTATCANACCCATACCGGTTTACAGAATTACGGCAGAGTTCATCAAGTTTATCCGCGATAAATGAAACATCATCTTCGCCTTCAATGAACCATCCTTTAACATGACCTGAATCCATCATTAGCCGCGTACTGTAACAGGGCGCGTTATTTTTTACTCTTTCGCCAAGCTCAGAAAGCAGACCGCCGTGTTCGGCGCGGCTTTCAGAATCATCAATAAGCAGAAGCACATGCGGAAGCTCAAGCGGAGCGCCGCGGCGGATATCCATACGCGGCGGCAGGCGTTCAGGCACTGTTCCTTCCGTACTGCGAATGAGCGGACGCGCGTCAGGATGCCAGTCGTATTTTTCAAGATCGATTGCCGCGACAAGCCCGCGNCTTTTTTTCTGATAAGGAGTATCCCTTTCTATGTAGACAAAACCTTTCCGCNGCGGAGCGAAGACGCCGTCATTTAAATAGCGTTTCATGTTTGAATGAATGTCCGCGATTCTTCCCGCGCGCTGCTTCTGCTGCGAATCATCATCATCTGTTAAAAAAACTTCAGGAAAAATTAAATTCAAAGTTGAAGGAGAACCGCCTGTATAAACTTTTGNTTTTTCCCAATATCCGCGATCCTGCGTAAACTGATCGCAGGCGATAACAGGCCACTNTGAAAAANCAGANGCGCCGCGAATATCCGGCAGTAAAATTTCAGGAACTTCAATTCCAAGGGCGGNAAGTTTTTGCTGGTTGTTCATAAAGACAGTCTAACTTTACTTCAGTAAAGCGGCAGGCACCTTGCCGCCGTTTGCGGCGAGCGCTTTCATTACCTCTTTGTGAAGCCAGATGTTTTTCTCGGCTGAACCGTCGGCATGCGGGCCTGAATATTTGAGATCGGCGGCGAGTTCTTTGCGCGCCGCAAGGCTTGAGTCCAAATCAAGCGCCTTTAATAAATCTACGATAGACTCGCGCCAGTTTAGCTTTATACCCTTGGCTTTCACAAGGCCTTCAATTACCGCTTCAATATCGACAGGTTCAGCAGCGGCTTTTGCCGCGTCCTTGGCAGCCTGCGCAGCCATTGCCGCCTGCTGCGCTCTTGCGGCCTGCGCCATTCCTGCCGCTGCAGCCGGTGAAATCGCGGGTGCGGCTGTTTTCGCCGCGGAAGCCGCGGGNGCGGTCTTTGCAGGTTCTTCCGCTTTTTTACCCAACACTTTGTTTTTAATAGAATCAAATATACCCATTTTTTGCTCCTTTTTTAAAAGATTATCCGGCAGTATTTGTCAGANCTAATATTTATTTTACAATCATCATCCGCATGAACACAAGAAAAAAATNAAACTTATTAAAACNGTTTCTCAACAACACTAGNAAAAAATATGTTATCATATTGGCATGAGTAACAAAGAAAACCTTGAATTAATTGAAATGTTTAAACGGCTGCGGGTCACGGATATCCGTGACGGAATGGACTGGATGGGCTATCATCACTACGGATCGGTCGATTATAAAATCCGGCCGCTTTTCCGTCCGCAGGCAACCGTTATCGGTATCGCGAGAACAGCGCGTTATATTCCTTACGAAGGGCCTGTTCCGGCTCTGCCGCCCGAAAAATACCGCGAATGGGTGAATATGTACTACAACACAATCTGCAATGACCCGTGGAGCAAAGACATCCAGCAGGGCGATTTTATCTGCCTTGATGTCGCCGGTATCGACGTCGGTCTGCTCGGCTCAAACAATACTCTGCATTGCAAAAAAGCGGGCGCGGTCGGATTTGTTACAAACGGCGGCGGAATCAGGGATACTGACGAAGTTGTCATACAAAAAATTCCTGTCTGGTCATATTTTATTTCACAGCCGATGGATCAGGCGCGAATACGCTTTATCGAAAAAGACATACCGATAGCGATAGGCGGCGTAGCGGTATACCCGGGCGATGTTGTTGCAGCAGACGGCGACGGAGTAATCATTGTTCCGCGCAAGGTCGCGAAAGACGTTGCAGTTTACGCATGGCAGGAAGCAAGCGCCGATAAAAAATCGCGCAAACAGCTTTACATCGATTTGGGAATGGAACTTGACGATACTGTGGAGTAACAAAAATAAATGTTAGTTGAAAGAACTCCGGTTAAAAATTTAATTTTTATGCGGCTCAATCCGGGCGACGATCTGCTCGGCGCTCTGGAAAAAGGAGCGAAGGATTACAATATAAAAAACGCGGTCATTCTTTGCGGAATCGGTTCAGCGCGGAGCCATCATTTTCATGTTGTAGGCACGCGTGAAAATCCTCCGCGCAACGATTTTGTCAAAGATGAAAAAGCGTCCGACATCGCGGGCATAAGCGGCTACATAATCGAAGGCCGCGTTCACGCGCACCTTCTCCACTCTGACACGGAAAAAGCCTTCGGCGGACATCTTCACGAAGGCGTTGAAGTTTTAACGTTCGCGATAATCACGCTTGCCGAAGTTGATTATGATTTTTCATCGTTTGACAGTATAGGCGATATTGAAAAACTCCGNGNGCNCTAACNGGCTTCATACAGATTAGAACCGCGCAGCATATCGATCGTAGCTAAATTTCATCAGCGGGTTTACAATATATTAATGCAAGCCCAGCGGCAGTCTTATTCACAGGAACAGCGTCTCAGGATGAATCATCAGATGCTGCAGTCGATCAAGCTGATGGAACTGCCTGTGGCTGATCTGCGCGAAAGAATCGAGCAGGAACTTGAACGCAACCCCGCGCTTGAATTGATCGAAGACAAAAGCACNGTCCCGCTTGACGAAGCGCGGGCGCAGGGCAGCGAAAAATATGAATACTTTGAANCAACTTCCGATCCGGGAAGGCGCGNGGCGCAGGCGTCCGACGANCACAGGCGTTTTATCGAAGGCGCGCTGACGCGCCCGGAAACGCTTCAGGAACANCTTCTGCGCCAGCTTCAGCTTGAACCTGTCGGCAATGAACTGCGCAATACAGCGGAAACATTAATTCAAAATCTAAATGATGACGGCTTCCATATTGAAGAACCTGAATCGCTTTTCGCGCAGCCGCCGCAGGGGCTTGAAAAGGCGATGGAGCTTGTCCGCGGGCTTGAGCCTGCCGGTACCTGCACAAAGGATTACCGCCAGTCGCTCGCAGTTCAGATAGCATTACTCGGCGACGCTCCTGCGCCGGTGCAGGAAATTGATAAAGTACTGGATAATCTTGAACTGATCAAAATGGAGAAATACAGCGCGCTTGCGAAAAAAACCGGCATAAACGAAAACGATGTTTTTGATATTTGTGAATACTTAAAAAAACTTTCGCCGTTCCCGGGACGCGCCTTTGAATCAAGGCATAATGAAATTCGCTATGTCACGCCTGACGTAAAAGTAATAAGGGATAACGGCGGATTTTCCATCAATTTGAATGACGAAGCTTTCCCCGTTCTGGGAATAAATTCCGCTTTTGAAGAATTCGGCATCTGTCCCGACAGGGCTGCGCGTGATTTCGCCCGCGAAAACATACGGGAAGCGCGGTTATTTATCAGCCATTTAAACCAGCGCAGCCAGACTTTAGTCCGNGTCGCAAACGCAATTCTGGAATTTCAACGGTCATTTTTTATAAANGGTCCGAAATTCCTGGCTCCNCTCACGCTTGGCGATATCGCAAAAGAATTAAACGTCCATGAAACGACNGTTTCGCGCACCGCGAACGGAAAATATATGCAGACCGAATGGGGAATTTTTGAAATTCGCTACTTTTTTACCAATTCNATAAGCGGAGCGGGTTCTTCAGGCTCGCAATATTCAAAAAAAAGCGTAAAAGAGATAATAAAAGAAATTATAACTATGGAAAACCGGCTTTTGTCGGATCAGGATATTTCTGTGCTATTGGGTAAAAAAGGAATTGCGCTGGCACGCAGAACTGTGGCAAAATATAGGAAGGAACTTGATATGGGTTCTTCATACAATCGAAGATTGTAATATATAGAATGTAATTACAATCGAAGATTGAAAACAACAATTTGAGGGGGACAATATGAACTTGGACATTAAAGCCGTACATTTTTCAATGCATGATGACGCGAAGGATTATTTAAACAAAAAAATCGAAAGGCTCCACAATGTGGAAAACATGATTGTAGATTTAATAATTTTAATAAAAAAGGATAAAGATTTTGAAGCCGAAGCGACGGTGAATTTCCGCTGGGGCGTATCAACACACGTAGCCGAAAAAGATTTTGATCTTACCAAAGCCATTGATAAAATGATCGACAAGCTTGATGCGAAAATTATCAAGGAAAAAGAAAAAATGAAGGAAAAACGCTAAACTCCATGGGAAAAAACACAAAAGATAAATCCGCGAAAGAAAAAGATTTTAACAAATATATTGCAAGGATCGATAAAGTCTGCAAATGGATGACAAGGGAAGGCATCGCCTTGATAGTTATCGAAGACACCGAAACAAGACGCGATCAAAATATCCGCTGGCTGACAGGGCAGCCGGGCGATTCGCTTTTTCTGCTTTCACGCGAAGGAAAAGCGGCTCTTGTCGCATGGGATGTCAACATGGCGAACATTTACGCCAAACAGTCAGGGGTTCCTGTTATCGCGTATGATGATTTTGACCGCCGTGCGCTCAGGGCGGTTTCCAAGCTTGTTAACGTTATGGAAATTCCGTCAGGATCAAAAATTGACATACCGGGCTGCACGCCGTATCCGCATTTCTTAAAATATGTGGGCGAACTTTCAAATTACGATGTTATGTGCAATGATAACGGCGCCGCGTCTGAAATNAACAGGCTGCGCGCTGTAAAAGACGAAGAAGAAACCGCGGTTTACAGAAAAGCCGCGGAAATTACAAATGAGCTGATTGATTCCCTGGAAAAAAAAGTCATATCCGGCAAAATAAAAACAGAATCGGACGCGGCCTTGTTCATAGAAACCGAATCAAGAAGGCATGGCTGCGAAGGATCAAGTTTTGAAACGCTTGCCGCAGGGCCGCAGAGAAGTTTCGGAATCCACGCGTTTCCCGCGTGGACAAACGCGCCCTTCGGCGGGCAGGGGCTTTCCATTCTTGACTTCGGCGTAAAACTTAACGGGTACTGCACCGATGTTACGCTCACATTCGCCCGCGATTTGAATCCCAAACAGGAAAAAATGGTTTCGCTTGTGGAAAAAGCCGCGAAAACATCAATAGCAATGGCGCATAACGGAACGCAGGCGCGGGAGATCGCGAAAACGGTTGACGCTTTTTTCGCGAANTCCGGCAAAAAAATGCCGCANGGTCTAGGACACGGCGTCGGNCTTCAGCCGCATGAATTNCCGCCTGTAAGAAGCTCGGCGGATAACGAATGGGTTTTAGAACCGGGAATGATTATTACGCTGGANCCCGGGCTTTACGATCCGCTGCTCGGCGGATGCCGGCTTGAAAATGATTTTCTTATAACAGAAACAGGGCATGAAATGCTGACATCCGCCCGTATTATCCGCCTCTAGGCTATGCAGAAAAAAAAAGATATTATGAANCATTATGAAAGTCTGGATTAAATTATTAATCGGTTCAGTTTTAGGAATAACAATAGGCTTGCTGCTCCCCGAAAATGAAAGCGTGTATTCAAGCCTTTTATGGATTGAAAGACTTGCCCTGAACATCGGGCGTTACGCCGTGGTTCCGGTTTTGCTTTTTTCGCTGACAATATCTGTTTACCAGCTCCGTTCGGATAATCATTTCTGGCTGATAGTGCTAAAAAATATAATTGTAATTATAGTGATATCCGCGTTTGTAATTTTNTGCGGAATTATGGTNACGACGATCTTTTCGCCTGACAGAATCCCGATAGAAACAGTTGAACAGGCGGAGATGTTAAGCCTGAGCATCGCGGAAAANATTATCGATTTATTTCCTTCCAATATGCTGAGCATACTGTCAAACGAAGGCATATATCTTTTCCCGTTCTGCATTTTCGCGTTCTTTTTNGGCATGGGNNTNAACTANGACAGGGCTTTTTCAAAGTCTGTAATTTCGCTTGTCGATTCGCTGTCGCGCATTTTTCTGCATATTACGTCATTCTTCTCTGAAATTTTTGGAATTTTTTT
>WQTB01000032.1 GCA_009786495.1 Treponema sp. | reverse complement strand
ATTAACGATAAAATTATCGGGTATACCGAGCTTAACGCAAGCTACTCGCAGGTAATGACAATGATTGTGATATTTGTAATTGTCCTGCCGCTCGCTGTGCTAGGCGCTGGTATTTTTGTATGGCTGCGAAGAAGGCATAAGTAGGCGACTAACACATGAATAAAAGAATCAGACTGGCAGTTTTTTTAATCGCGGGCATTGTGTGTATGGGACTTGTTTTATTTTTTTTAACAAGAGATAGACAAGCGCAAGCAGGCGGGCAGAGTATTTCTGAAAAGACAGCAGAGCCTTTGGAATACATTTACAATATCGGCGGCGCTGATGCAATAAAATCAATCACTGTCAGGAACAGCTACGGCGAATATACCATGACGGCAGGCCATAGCCCTTCGTTTGCAGGCTATGAAGATTTCCCGATTAGCGATTTCTATAAATTACATTTTATTGATGTGGCGTCCCGGCTTGAATCGGCGGGTTTTGTCACGGACGAAGAAGAAAACCTTTCCATTTTCGGTCTTGCGCCGCCTGCAGCCAGTCTTGGTATCATGACAGATAACGGACAGGATTTTACGCTTGATATCGGCTATATTGCCGCGGACAATAATATGTATGTAAAGCGCGGCGGTTCGGCCGGAGTGTATCTTGCGTATTATTTTGACGTCAGCGTGTTTTTATACAGCATATATGATCTTGTCGATACCGGAATAACTCCTAACGCGCAGAAGGACAAAGATGACATTCTGATCTTTGACAAAATTATTTTAGGCGGCAGCGCAAGGGAAGAAATTGTCATTGTTAAGAATGATTCATACGGTCATTTAATGAATCTTAATTTAAGCCCGTACAGGATCATAGCTCCGCTGAATGTCTCTGTGAGCATGGAACATGAAGACGTATACGAATCCCTTTTCGGAATGTACGCCGGCCGTTTTACCGCTAAAGTTTCAGATAACATAAATACGCGGTTATCAGAGCTTGACAGTTACGGGCTTTTGCGGCCGTGGTCGACGCTTGAGCTTATTGTAGGCGGAATCAGTTACCGCGTGCTTTTTTCCAAACCTGACGCAAACGGGCTTGTTTATATTTACCGCGAAGGAACGCCGTTTGTTTATGAATCTTCGGCTTCAGCTTTTCCGTGGCTTGAAGTTACGCACTTTGAATTAATGGATAAAATGGTTATACTTCCCTTTATAGACAGCGTTTCAAGCGTCGAAATAAAAAACGCAGGAAGAACTGTAACCTTCAGCATAACAGGGGAGCAAAACAGACTTGCTGTAAAATCGGGGGATACTGTTATTGATACGGGAAATTTCCGCGTATTCTATCAAAATCTTGTTACGGCAAGATATGACGAATACAACGACGTTCCTGTGAACACGCTGACATCGCCGTTTCTCGAAATTGTTTATCATTACCGCGACGGCACTAAAGCGGCGGATACCGTAAGTTTTTATGAGACAGCGCAAAGGCGGGTATTGACCAGTTTAAATAAGGGCAGGGCGCATTTTACATATTCTGTGTATACAGATCAGCTGTTATCGGATCTGCAGCGTATATTGTCAGGCGAAAGAGTGCGTTCGTTTTTATAATTTAATTTTTTTGGGAGATTATTATGGCAGATAACGGTAAGAACGCTCTTGATTACGCGAAAATGGGCTGTGATACCTTAATCAGAAAATTTTCCATAGAAGAGCTTCCGCCAAAAAACCGTTTCCATTATCATCAGGGCGTTTTTCTTTCGGGGATGGAAAGAACATACCTTCTTTGCAAAGAAAAAAAATATTATGATTACATTAAAGGCTGGATGGATTATCATATCGATGAAAACGGCAAATTAAAATTTGAAGATCACGGTCTTCAGTTTGACGACATGATGCCCTCCATCATGCTTTTTAATCTTTACAATGAGCTTAAAGACGAACGCTATAAAAAAATCTTAGATAATTTTTCACTGCTTGTTGACACATGGCCCACTAACGCTCAAGGTGGGTTCTGGCATAAATATGACAGGCCCAATCAAATGTGGCTTGACGGTCTTTATATGATAGGTCCTTACTGCGTGATGTACGCAAGTTATTTTAGAAAACCCTATTATTATGAAATTGTTTATCAGCAGATGAATCTTATGAGACGCAATATGACGGATACAAGGACAGGTCTTTTATATCACGCGTGGGATGATTCCAAATTGATGGAATGGAGCGATAAAAATACTGGCCTTTCTCCGGAATTCTGGGGAAGGGCAATCGGCTGGTATGCTGTCGCCGTTATGGATATACTGGATTTTATTCCGCAGGATTATAAAAAGCGAAACGAATTTATAAGCGCGGGAATCGAAATAATAAACGCGCTTGTGCGTTTTCAAGATGAAGCTTCCGGTCTTTGGCATCAGGTTGTAGACAAGGGAGACAAAGAAGGCAACTGGCTTGAGACATCCTGCTCTTCATTATACACATACGCAATCGCCAAAGCGATCAAAAAAGGTTATCTGCATAAATCGTATGCGAAATACATTCACCGCGCTTACGAAGGAATTATAAAATCGCTTAAGTTTAACGGAAACGATTTAATTATTTCCAATATATGCATCGGAACCGGCGTAGGCGATTATAAATTTTATATCGAAAGACCAACTGTGGAAAACGATCTTCACGGCATGGGCGCTTTTCTTTTAATGTGCACAGAATATTACGACACATGCAGGCAGATAGGGCTTCAGCCTATATTGTTATAAGGCTGCTCATTTTTACGGGCTCTCCTGACGCGATGGATTTGTTGCCTGCGATTCCCGTAAGTATTGAATATACGCCGTCAATGTGCGACGCGGCTCTTTTAAACCTGTCAGGCCGGCTGACTCCGAAGATGTCGTTTAACATAACGGTATCGCCGCCGCCGTGTCCGCCCTTGCCTTCCGTAAATTCAACTTCATACTGACTGCCGAACATCGGCCAGAAAACGATCGATTTCTGCGAAAGCGCGCCTTCCTGGCTCTTGTCGCCGCCTGAATTGATGTACGCTTTTTCCTTTACGCTTACTTCAAGGCGGCCTTTTGATCCGTTAAAAACAACATTGTAACCTTCCCATGGCATGTACGCGTTAAGTGAATAAGTTAAAATAGCATTATTGCGGTAACGCACCAAAAGCCCCATTGTGTCTTCGATCGAAATATCATCCGAGAATACGCTTCTGTCGCGGATGTAGCCGGAATCGGCTTCGGCGTCAAGATAAAGAGCCTTCATTGTTTTGTTATTCGCCATGTCAATCGCGAAAGGATCTCCTTTGGCGGCTTCGCTTCCGTGGCACCGGTAGTAAAAATTTTTAACGCCTCTTTTCTCGGCGTTTTTCATTCCGTAGAAATTTAAGTCTCCCATCGCGAATACGGTTTCAGGCAGCGTACCCAGCCAGAAATTTACAAGATCAAAATGATGCGTGGACTTGTGGACAAGCAGTCCGCCTGAATTTAATTTGTTTCTGTGCCAGCGCCTGAAATAATCCGCGCCGTGATAGGTGTCCAAAAGCCATTCAAAGTGAACGGAAAAAACATCGCCTAAAACGCCGTCCATTATAAGCTCGCGCACTTTTGTGTTGTGCGGCGCGTAACGGTAATTGAATGTTACGCGCAAGTTTTTGCCCGTGCGTTTCTGGCAGTCGATAATCGCCTGGGCTTTTTTTTCGTCGATTGTCATGGGTTTTTCGGTTATTACGTCGTATCCTTTTTCCATCGATCTTATTATGTAATCGTGATGCGTGCGGTCAACGCTTGTTACGATAACGGTATCGGGTTTTGTTTCATCAAGCATTTTATCAAAATCCGTGTAATTGTAAGTCTTCGCTTCGGGAACGCCGTATTCGCCTGTTAAAAGCCTGTTCGCGTAATTCATGCGCGTTTTTGAAACATCGCAGAACGCTGCGATCTCCGCGCTTTCTTTGTATGTTGTGCAGATAGCTTCGTAGAACATGCGCGCTCTTCCGCCTGTTCCAACCTGAACATATTTCTTTTTTGTCATTTTATCTCCTTAAACAAAAAAAATTAATTTAATTTTTTTTTTCAGCTTCGAAAAGCCATGCTTCCCTGTATGATTCAAGCTCCGGGATTGAAATTTTTTCCTGCTCAATATAACTAATGTCAAAATCCGCCGATAGATCCGAAAGCGTTTTTTTGCTTAAAGCCATTTTCGCGATCATCGCGGCTCCGAGCGCGGACGCCTCTTTTATGTCTGTAAGAAACGCCCTGTTGGGAATGGCTGACGATAAAAGGCGGCTGTATGATTCATCTTTTCTAAAACCGCCTTCGGTGTATATGTGGCTTGTTTCATCGATGCCCGCGCGTTTAAGGGCTGTAAGCGTCTGCATGACAAGCGATATCCGAAGAAGGGCGAATGATTTTTCGTAATCGCCAAGACACTGCGGTTTTTCTTTTCCGTTTAATTCATCAAAAAAATAATTTTTTCCGTTTTCTGTAATGCGCGCGGTAGAATCCGGGAATTGCCCTGAGCCTTGCGTAAGTTCAGGAAGCAAAAATAATTTTTTTTCCTTTAAGATTGAACGGTAAAGCCCTTCATTCCATCCGGGGTTGTCGCTTCTGTTGTGCTGTTTAAAAAAAAGGTCTGACCACGTTTCAAACTCAAGCCCGCCCAGAAAGATCGCGGTTTTAATCGGCGTACCGTTAGCTGAAATATTAAAAAAAACAACCTTGCCAAGCTCGTCAGGCTCAAAGCCGTATTTATCGGAAGGGTTCATGATTACGCACCATGTCCCTGTCGAGTTTAAAATAAAACCTTTTAATCCCTTTTTTGCGAAATGTGGCAGAAGAGCGGAATTGGAATCGTGAATGCCCATTGTTACTATCGTATCGCGGGAAAGCCCGGTAGTTTCAGCTAACTGCGCGCTTATGTTTCCAAGCGCGTCCCAGGGTTTACATATTTTTTGCGGCATAAGGGACGCGATTCCCGATTTATGCGCAACGCTAGAGTAACAGCTGTCAATATGATCCCAAAGGTAGGTGTGGTTTCCCATGTATGTAGCTTCTGCGCAGGCGTTCCCTGTAAAGCGGAAACCCCAATACTGCGGATACGGCAGCACGGCTGTAACCTTTTTAAATTTGTCAGGATATTTTTTTTGAACAAAATAAATTCCCTTGGCTGGATTAATCATTGCCTTAAAAGCCGGTGTGCCTGTTCTTGCCTGAAGTTCTTCTTTTGTTCCGTGTTGATCATAAAAATNACGGTGAAAATCGCCTTCAAAAAGCGAATTAGAAGGCTCGTGCGTGTAATAAACGCAGGGAACAGCCGCCCTGCCGTCATCGCCTGTGCAGACAAATGTCGCGCCGTGCGTGCTTATCGATACCGCCTTTACAGGATATTTTTTTGCAAAAAATTTTAATTCGTTTATAAACCATTCTTCCATTGCGTCAAGGTCGTGACATTCAAGCGAGTCGATAATTAAAGGCGCGAAATTTCTATAATGCGCGTCAAGTTGATTTAACGACTGATCATAGACTGCGACTTTTTTGTTGGTCATTCCGATATCAATTACCGCGACGGCGTATTCCACATATGCCTCCAAAAATATTTTATTTATTTGTATAAAGGACCCAATGCGGCGCAGGCCCTGTAATCGGAGCCTTCCTTGTCCATGCCGAACGCGTTCCAGTACGCAGGGCGGAAGATTTTTTCTTCGCTGACATTGTGCATGCAGACAGGGATGCGCAGTATCGAACAGAGCGTGATTAAGTCAGCGCCTATGTGTCCATAGGAAATCGAGCCGTGGTTTGCTCCCCAATTATTCATCACATCGTAGGCGGTTATAAACGCTCCCTTCCCCGTAACACGCGGTGCGAACCATGTGCAGGGCCATGTGTAATCTGTGCGTTTCCAAAGGATTTCGCTTACTTCATCAGGCAGATTGATTGTCCATCCTTCCGCGATTTGAAGAACAGGGCCAATTCCTTTAACAAGGTTGAGCCTTGACATTGTCACAGGCATTTGCGCTTTTGTGATAAAACGCGAAGAAAATCCGCCGCCGCGGAAGTAGCCGAAGTCAGCTGCGTTCCATGTTACTTCATTTATGCAGGCTTTCCAGTCTTCGTCTTTTACTTCCCAGAAAGGTTTTATTACAGCATTTGCGTTTTTGTCCTTCATAACACCGTTTGCGTCAACGCAGGCCGCGCCTGAATTTATCAGGTGAATAAAACCGCCCGCTTCCTTCGCGGCTCCATTTAGTTCGTAGCCTGTAGCGCGCTTTACTGCTTCAGGGCTCCAGTATGTGCGCACGTCGGCGAAAATCTGAGCGGTTCCCGTTAAAAGTTTTCCGAATAACATTCCGGTGGCGTTTAACGAATCGTTTTCTGTCGCCAGTATGTACGGCTCGCGCGCGCCTTCCCAGTCAAAGGAAGAGCACATCAAAGACTCCGGAAAATCGCAGTTGGGATAAAAGTCCGTCCACTGGCGCTGTCCTTGAAAACCGCCCGCGATTGCGTTGTGGCCAAGGCGTTCTTCTTCGCATCCTGCAGGCAGATTCGCGTTTCCGTTGAATAAATCCTTTATGACACACATCATTTTAACTACAAATTCCCACGCTTTGCCTTTTTCTTCGCGGGAACGCTGAAGTTCGATCGGATTCTTGTCAAAGCCTTCCTTACAGTATTTTTTTGTCCACGTAAGGGCTTTTTGAAATTCTTTTTTGTCGTAAATACCTTGTTCCATCCGCCTGATCACTTCAACTTCATCAACGCTTTCAACCCTCATTCCAAGGTACTCTTCAAAAAAATCACAGTTAATGATTGAGCCCGCGATTCCCATGCAGATCGATCCGATTTGCAGATAACTTTTTCCCCTCATTGTAGAAGCGGCTACAGCGGCTCTTGCGAACCTTAAAAGTTTTTCCTGCACGTCCTGCGGAATGTTTGTGTCATTTAAATCCTGAACGTCGCGACCGTAAATTCCGAACGCGGGAACTCCCTTTTGCGCGTGGCCCGCGAGAACTGCCGCAAGGTACACCGCGCCCGGGCGTTCAGTGCCGTTAAAACCCCATACGCCTTTAATTGTGTTTGGATACATATCCATTGTTTCGCTTCCGTAACACCAGCAGGGAGTTACAGTTAAAGTGATATCAACGCCTTCACGGCGGAATTTTTCCTGACAGGCGGCCGCTTCGGCGACCCTGCCTATTGTAGTGTCCGCGATTATTACTTTTACATTTTCGCCGTTTGAATAAAAAATATTTTTTTCAAGGAGC
Organism: Treponema sp.; assembly: GCA_009786495.1. Next base: position 2,298 of record WQTB01000032.1, on the reverse strand, counting down.
TCTTTTGCAGCCTTTGCCATATTCATCGTTTGAACTTCAAGAGACTCTCTTACCTTTAAAACGCCCTGCCGCCCGTCAATCGCCGGTCTTATTCCTATTTTGGGATACGCGCCTTTTAAACGATTTACAGCCATTTATTCCCTCCTTGATTTCATTTAACAATTATTTCAGACGCTTTACCGCGTATAAATTTTATTGCGGCGGCTCCGGTCTGCGGGCTTGTGTCTTCAAGCAATATATCGATACCGGGCTTTCTTTGCATAATTATTTTTAAAAGGGCGTTATAATCAAGATCGCCCGTACCTGCGCTTAACGCTCCGTTTTTTTTGCCGCTTTCCATGCGGAAATCTTTCGCGTGAACCGCCGCTATATCGCCGCCGAACGCGTCAAAAGCCCGCGTAAAAAATAATTCCTGAGTTTCAGCTAACCCTGTTACGGGAATCAGATTGACAGGATCGTATATAACCTTTAACGCCGGGCAGCAAAATTTTCCAAGGATATCCTTCATTTTTTCCACAGTTGAAATTGTGTGATGATGCGCGACAGCTTCGATTGCGACGCTGCTTCCGCTTTTTTCCGCGGTTTTTAAAAGCCGTTCAATCGAAGAGCATAAAACATCATAAGTTTCAGGTTTTTCAGTATCAGGGTGGAAGGAGCAGTCGGCGTTTTTGGAACCTGTTTCCGTACCGACAAGCGCGCAGCCAAAGTCGCGCGCGTAACGCAGATGATCTTCAAAAAGACGAAGCTGGCTTTCGCGGATATNTTTGTCAGGATGCACGGGGTTTATGTAACAGCCGAGCACGGCGATTGATATGCCGCGCTTTTCAAGTGTCTGCCGCACTTTTCTTGCGTATCCCGGGCTGAAATTTCCGTATCCGGGAGCGCAGGATAATGCTTTCGCGAGCGCAAGCTGAATTGAATCGGGTTTAAATTTTGAAAGGATTTCTGCAAGTTCGTCAGGCGGAACATTTTTACCGTAATCGTGGGCACGAAGACCTAATTGCACCATATTACTTACCTCCAGAGAGTTTGGAACACTCACCTTTAAAAATACTTATCTTTTTTATACTATAGAACATGAAGAAATTTCAAGGCGGGCATGATTGAATTATTATATCGAAAGCAGCAGTACAGACCCAAGCTTCAATCTTGCGCTGGAACAGTATGTTTTTGACTGCATGGATCGCGCTCACAGTTACTTCATGTTATGGCAAAACCATAATTCAGTAATTGTCGGAAAACACCAGAACACAATCGCNGAAATTAACAGCGCGTTTGTAAATGCGAATAACATAAGCGTTGTAAGGCGTCTTTCAGGCGGGGGAGCCGTGTATCACGATCTTGGAAATCTCAATTTTACTTTTATTACCGGAGCGGGCAGTGATAACTCAATTGATTTTTCAGGTTTCTGNGAGCCTGTTCAAAAAGCCCTTGTCTCACTTGGGGTTCCCGCTGTTCTTTCAGGACGGAATGACATTACTGTTGACGGGAAAAAAGTTTCGGGTAACGCGCAGTATGTGAAGCAGGGCAGGGTGATGCATCACGGCACTCTTTTATATGACAGCAATCTTGATGTTTTATCGCAGGTTTTAAACGCAAAGGGCGATAAAATTGAATCGAAAGGAATAAAATCAGTAAGAAGCAGGGTTACAAATATCCGCCCTTACATGAAAAACGATATGAGTGTAAATGATTTTATGACAGCTTTAAAAAACCATCTTTTTAACGTTTTTAACCTGACTGAATATATTATTTCAGACTCTGAAATAAAAGAAATAGAAAAAATAAAAAAAGAGACGTATTCCAGATGGAGCTGGAATTACGGAGAGTCTCCCGCGTATAATATCAGAAAGTCGCGTTACATTGAAGGCTGCGGCAATATTGAAGTCTTGCTTGATGTTGAAAAGGGCGGAATAATCAATAACATCGCTTTTTTCGGAGATTTTTTTGGAGCCGATGATCCGCGCGATCTTGCGGTAAAGATTACAGGGCGTCATTATGAATACAATGAAATTGAAAAAATATTAAAAGATATTGATTTAACGCGTTTTTTTCTTAATATTGACGTTAATGCGTTTTTGGCTGTTCTTTTTGAGTAAAAAATATTATGACAATTTACACTAAAAAAATAATTGAACAAATTCTTTCCATTCCAAAAGGCAAGGTTTCAAGTTACAGGGATATCGCCGTGAAAGCGGGTCTTGTAAACGGCGCAAGACAGACAGTAAGAACGCTTCATTCAATGTCGGAAAAATATAATCTTCCGTGGCACAGGGTGATACGCTCGGACGGAAAAAT
>WQTB01000031.1 GCA_009786495.1 Treponema sp. | reverse complement strand
CTTGGCTTTAAAGGAAAACCTTTTATTTCGCCGCAGATGTATAAAGATTTAATTTTTCCGCATCACAGGCATACAATTGATTACGCGCACACAAAGGGTTTNCCNGTAATCATGCATTCCTGCGGATATATCGAGCCGCTTCTTCCCGGCATGATCGAAGCCGGTATAGACTGCCTTCAGTTNATCGAAACTGAAGCCGGCATGGACCTTCTGCGCATTTACCGCANGTACGGNAAAAAAATCGCGCTTATGGGCGGCATCGACATCCGCGCGCTTAACACAAACGATATGTCAGTGATTGATAAAGAACTTGAAAGTAAAATTCCAATCGTCAAACAGGGATACGGATTTATTGCACATAACGATCATCCGGTTCCAAAAACTGTAGAGTATGAAACTTTTCGTTATTATATGAAAAAAGTTTTAGAATTAGGCGCATATTAAAAAAAGGGTCTTGCGCCATACAGGCTGACAAGACCCAAAAATATTTTGAATTAAAACAATTTTACTGTTTGCGTAATTCCACTGTATACAGCGCTTGATTAGGTCTTGTTATTTCCATTCTTAAATTTCCGCTGAAAAGAACAGCAAAACGGTATGACCTTCCGGCGTCTTCATAATTAAATGAAATACCGGGGTTTAACCCTTCAAGAAATGCAGATAAATCGCGGACTGTCAATTTGGAGAAAGAATAAAGAACATTTCCGTTTAAATCTAAAATCCTGATACCGGTAGCTGCGAATTCCCAAACAGCGTCATAATTGGAATCAAGCCATCTGCCGGAGGGGAATGCTCCAAGATCAAGTGACTGCGCAAATACTGTTACTGTTGAAAGCGCAAACAGTAAAACCAAAACTACGATAAGTTTTTTCATAATAATCTCCTTCATTAGTATTATTGGATAAATTTTATCATGGGATACCGGAAAACGCAATTTTAAATTTTTAAGATTTTTTGAAAAAATAACGGGATTTGTATTAATAAATATTTAATTAAAAAATAATTTAATTTCGATATATAATGTTATGGAGCTTTTAAAAGTTCTTTTAATAAGGAGTTATAATGCAAAATAATAAAATTATAAACGTGTTAAAAACCGGAAAAATACTTGTATCAGACGGCGCTTGGGGCACATTTTTACACAAAAAAGGATTAAAAATAGGCGACAACCCTGAACGCTGGTGTATCACCCGTTTTGATGAAGTTAAAGATATTGCGCAAAGTTATGTTGACGCGGGCGCGGACATGGTAAAAACCAACAGCTTCGGCGGAACAAGTTTAATGCTGGAAAAATTCGGGCTTGCCGGACAAGCAGCTGAAGTCAACGAAACTGCGGCGCGCGCGTCGCGTGAAGCGGCAGATACAGCTAAAGGCAGGTACATATGGGTTATCGCTTCCGCCGGGCCTACAGGAAAAATGCTCGTAACGGAAGAAGTAACAGAACAGGAAATTTACGCCGCGTTTAAAGAACAGGCTGCCGCGCTGGAAAAAGGCGGCGCCGACGCAATCTGCATCGAGACAATGAGCGATATCGAAGAAGCGGTCATCGCGATCAAGGCGGCGAAGGAAAACACAAAGCTGGAAATTATCTGCACTTTCACATTTGAAAAAACGGTGCGCGGCGATTACAGAACAATGATGGGAGTATCCCCTTCTGACGCCGCGAAGGCCTGTATCGATGCAGGCGCGAATATCATCGGAACAAACTGCGGCAACGGAATTGAGCGCATGATTGACATTGTAAAGGAAATGAAAGCCGCGGTACCGGAGTCATTCATTCTTGTTCATGCGAACGCGGGGCTTCCTGTAAATATTGACGGAAAAGTTGTTTTCCCGGAAACGCCGCAGGACATGGTAAAATTCGTTCCNGCGTTAATCGANGCAGGCGCGAATATTATCGGCGGNTGCTGCGGCACAACACCCGATCACATCCGCGCGATNAAAAAAACCGTCAGTGAATTATAACTATTAAAATTTTTATACTTGTGCGGAAAAATCGCGCGGATAACTAAACATCCAGGTTACTTACTAAAAGCGCGTTCTCTTCGATAAACTCGCGGCGCGGCTGAACAACTTCACCCATCAATGTTGTAAAAATGCGCTCCGCTTCTACTGTGTCATCAAGATGCACCTGAATGATATTGCGCTTGTTCGGATCCATCGTAGTGTCGCATAACTGATCGGGATTCATTTCACCTAACCCCTTGTAGCGCTGTACCGCCACCTTTTCCGCGTCTTTTCCGGAATCGCCGAGGATGCGGTCTTTTTCGGCATCATCGTAAGCGTAAAACGATTTTTTATCGTAGCTGACCTTGTAAAGCGGCGGCATCGCAAGGTAAACATGGCCGTTTTCCACAAGCGGTGTCATATAACGGTAAAAGAACGTTAAAAGCAATGTGCGGATATGCGATCCGTCAACATCGGCATCCGCCATAATGATAATTTTATGATAGCGGATTTTTGAAACATCAAATTCATTTCCGCAGCCTGCGCCGATGCTTGCGATGATCGGCTGCAGTTTATCGTTTGTTATCACTTTTTCGATACGCTGCTTTTCAACATTGAGCATNTTTCCCCACAAAGGCAAAATCGCCTGCGTGCGGCGATCGCGGCCGCCCTTCGCCGAGCCGCCCGCGGAGTCTCCTTCCACGATAAATAATTCGCATTTCGCCGGGTCTTTTTCCGAGCAGTCCGCGAGTTTTCCGGGAAGGCCCGCGCTGTCCATCGCGTTCTTTCGGCGGGTGGCGTCACGTGCCTGGCGGGCGGCGATTCGCGCCTTTGCAGCTAACACGGATTTTTCAAGTATGTTGTTTATCACGTCGGGGTGCTGATCAAAATAAAGCTCAAGCTGTTCGTTTACAAGGGATTCGACAATTCCNTTAACTTCGGAATTTCCAAGTTTTCCCTTTGTCTGCCCTTCAAACTGCGGATTAGGCACTTTCACAGACAGAACCGCTGTAAGCCCTTCGCGCACATCGTCGCCTGAAAGCGATTCCTCCAGTTTTTTGGAATGTTTGGATTTCTTTAAAAATTCATTTAACGTTCTTGTAAGCGCGGACTTAAAACCGACAAGATGCGTTCCGCCTTCGCGCGTGTTAATGTCGTTCACAAAAGAAAACATAATCTCGTTAAAGCCGTCGTTGTACTGAATGGAAACTTCAACTTCAACTTCGCCGCCGTTTCCNTCGTCCCTTGTCCCTTCAAAATAAACCGGCTCGTTATAAAGCACGGTTTTGTTTTCGTTCAAATACCCGACAAAACTTTTAACGCCGCCTTCAAACATAAAATCGTGGGTTTTAGGTGTTGAAAGCCGCTCGTCGCGAATTGTGATTTTAAGCCCTTTATTTAAAAACGCAAGCTCGCGAAGGCGGTTGGAAAGCGCGTCAAAATTGTGCATGGTTGTTTCAAATACGGTAGAATCGGGTTTCCACCGGATAACTGTTCCCTGGCGGTTCGGCGAATACGAATAAGGAAGCCCGGCAGGCTCGATNACCTTTGCCGCGCTTTCGGCAATACCGGCNTTGTAACGCTGGTGGTGGACTTTTCCGTCAATNTGAACATACGCTTCGCACCATTCGGAAAGCGCGTTTACAACAGATACTCCGACGCCNTGNAANCCGCCAGAAACCTTNTANGACTTTTTATCGAACTTTCCGCCGGCGTGCAGNTTTGTCATNACAAGTTCNANCGCNCTTACTTTTTCTGTCGGGTGAATATCAATGGGAATTCCGCGGCCGTTATCTTCAACGCGGACAACGTCGTTTCCTTCCAAAACCACCANAATATTAGTACAGAAGCCCTGCATGGCTTCGTCAACAGAGTTATCAACAACTTCAAAAACAAGGTGATGAAGCCCGTCAATGCCTGTCGTCCCGATGTACATACCGGGACGCATCCTGACAGCTTCCAGTCCTTTTAAAACGGTAATATTTTGCGCAGAGTAATTCTTATCGGTGCTCATGCGGGTATTATATTAAATTACCGCCTTTTATTAAAGCAGTCGCTATATAATTGACATTATTGATATATGTGTCATAATGAAAGAAATTTAAACTGGAGGCGTATATGGAAACTGTAATCGATTTATTACATGAAGGCGCAAAAAAATATGGAGATTTACCCTACCTTGGCGGAAAAATTGGCGACAGCTATACAACTTATAGCTTTAAAGAAACCGACAGGCTTTCATCAGTTTTTGCTGCTGCCTTAATAAACAGGGGATTTAAAAAGGGTGATAATATTTCAATCCTTTCCGAAGGACGGCCTTCCTGGGTAATCTGCGAATACGGTCTTTTAAAAGCAGGCTGTACATCNGTTCCGCTTTCTACAAAACTTTTGGAAGACGAAATAATTTTCCGCATCGATCATTCAGAATCAAAAGCTCTGCTTGTATCTGAAAATAATTATCAAAAAGCGGCGCAGGCGGTAAAAAGCGTTAAATCAAAGCCTGTTCTGATAGTAATTTCTGACAAAAACGCCGATATCGCAAAGGATAATGTATTATTTTTCGATGATTTAATAACAGAAGGAGAAAAACTTCTGCCCCAATCTTTAAATACGCTTGAAAATATCGAAAAAAGCCTGACAACGGACGACACCGTTACCATCAGTTACACTTCAGGAACAACAGGAAACCCAAAAGGAATAATGTTAAGCCACCGCAATTATATCCACAATGCGTCTAACGCCCTTGGCGTAGTACAGGTGGAAACTGGCTGGAAAAGCCTTATAATGCTTCCGCTCGATCATTCATTTGCCCATACCGTTGGTCTGTATATTTTTGCAATAAAAGGCATGGCGATGTACTTTGTCGATGCGCGCGGCGGTCCAATCGCGACTTTGCGAAACCTTCCCAAAAATTTAAAAGAAGTAAATTCTGACCTTCTTCTTACTGTTCCGGCTCTTTCAGGAAATTTTATGAAAAAGATGAATGCGGGGATTTCGGAAAAAAGCGCGTTTATCCAAAAACTTTTTAATAACGGCGTTAAAGCAGGGATTGCAAGAGCCGGTAACGGTTATAATATACCGTCTTTCTCTACCCGATTCAAGAATTTTTTACCCTGGGCAATTGCCAACGCATTGATTTTCCCAAAGTTGCGTTCGGTTTTTGGCAAGAATTTAAAGTATTGCATTGGCGGCGGCGCGCTTCTTGAACTAAAACAACAGGAATTTTTCAACGCGATTGGCGCGCCTGTTTATCAGGGTTACGGACTCACAGAAAATTCTCCGATTATCTGTTCAAATTCAGGAAAAAAACATAAATTCGGAACTTCCGGGGTTATCATACCCAATCTTGATGTAAGAATAATGAAAGACACAAACACTGAATGTCCCATCGGTGAAATCGGCCAGATTGTAACAAGAGGCGGCTCAGTCATGAAGGGCTACTACAAAAACCCGGAAGCTACATCCCAAACAGTAATTGACGGCTGGCTCTGGTCCGGGGACCTTGGCTTTAAAGACGCAGACGGCTTCCTTGTGGTAACGGGCAGGGAAAAAGCCCTGTTAATCGCCGCTGACGGCGAAAAATACAGCCCTGAAACAATCGAAGACGCGATAATTAACACATCAAAATATATAAATCAGTTGATGGTTTATAACGAGCAATGTAAATTTACAAGCGCGCTGTTTACTGTAAACGCCGAAGAACTTAAAGCTGAAGCGAAAAAACAGGGAATTGGATTTGATAGCGATCAGGATATCGATAAAATAATTAATATTATACGCGATGACATTACGGCTTTTTCAAAACACCCGGATTATACAGGAATCCAGGTGCAATGGCGGCCTGCGTCATTTGCCGTTATTCCGGGTATATTTGAAGAAAGCAACGGCCTGATAAATTCAACAATGAAACTGGTTCGTCATAAGGTACGCGACCTTTATAAATCCAGAATTGATGAAATATACGCGGCAGGTTCGGCAAATCCCATGATTCCCGGAAACAGAACAGCTTTAAAGAGTATTTTAACCGGTAAATAACAGCGCAAAATAATTAACGAAAAAAAGTAAAATATTCTATTGCCAGGTTTTTTATTTTAAGATATTATTGTCATCTGTCTGCTTCCTAATTTTTAGGAAAAAGAGTGCTGGTGTAAAACCTGTGGATAAAATCGTGCGTTACTTGTCGGGTCATATCAAAAAAAAGGAAGATTGCCTGACAATCTGAAAATGGATTTAATATTAATGCTAATTCCTTATCCTGTAAGGAATTAGCGTAATACTACCATATCAGATATTAAGTAAATGTTATAAAATACTATACTAAAAAGGTTAAACATTGGTATTATCTTAATAATCATGTTGTGGATAAAGTGTTAATAATGTCTTAAAAAAGGTTAAGAATGATTACTTTGGATTATGAGGGTATCTGGAAAGAGACTCTCATCCAACTGCNGAATGACCTAAGGGAGGAGGAATTCAGCGGCTGGTTTTCAGATATAAAATACCTGCGCGCTGACGGCAACAACATCGTTGTAGGGCTTCCCTCNGCATTTCACCGGGATAAGGTGAAAAATCATTACCAGAATTTGATCGATTCAAAAATCAAGGTTATTTCCGGCGATGATGTCTTAATAAAATACGAAATAACAGGAAAAACTACAGAAAAAGAAACCGTTCAAGTAAAATCTCCCGAAAAAAATGAAGGCTCTGCAGCTAATACACCGGTAAAAACAACAAAAACAAAAGAAAAAAGAGAACAGCATCCCCAAATGCGGGACGATTATACTTTTGAGCGCTTTGTAAANGGCGAAAACAACAACTTCGCGGCAAACGCCGCCTTTGCGATAAGNAAAAACCCCGGTAAAGCTTATAATCCATTCCTGATTTACGGCGGGGTTGGGCTTGGCAAAACTCATTTAATGCAGGCAATAGGCAACCATATTCATGAAAATTCAGATCTCAGGGTTATTTGTATCACATCAGAAAATTTCCTGAACGAATACCTTGACGGGCTTGGTCAGAATAAAATGAGTATTTTTAAAAATAAGTACCGCCACACCGACGTTCTTTTAATAGACGACATTCAATTTTTCACGGATAAGCCCGGCGTCCAGGAAGAGCTGTTTCATACATTCAACGCCCTGCTTGACGCAAAGAAACAGCTTGTTTTTACCTGCGACCGCCCGATTTCAGAATTAAAGAAATTTTCTGATCGTTTAATATCCCGTTTTGAACTTGGCGTTAAGGCAGACCTTCAGCCCCCGCGTTATGAAGANCGCTGCGCTATTTTAATATCCGTGGCNAATGTAAGGGGAGTAAGCATTTCCGATGAAGTAATCGATTTAATGAGCAAAAATATTTCATCAAATGTNCGCGATCTGATAGCGGCCCTTAANAATATTATCGCNTATACAGAACTTATGGGAAAACCAATAACTGTAGAAATAGCNCAAAGACACCTAAAAAANATCTTCAGCGCGTCAAGGCAGGCAAATTTATCAATGGACAGCATNATACGCGTTGTCGCGGAAAACTTCGGGCTTACCCCGAATGATTTAAAAGGCAAGAAAAAATCGCAAAATATTGTTTCTGCGCGTCAGCTTGCAATGTATATCGGCCGTGAAATGACAGAGTATTCAACCACAGAAATCGGTCAGGATTTTGGAGGAAAGGACCATACAACCGTCATGCACTCAATAAATAAAATAAAAGGCAAGCTTCTGACCGATCCTGCCTTGGATACGACAATAGATAACCTGAAACGTTCCATTAAAGAATACAGTGCAAAACATTGAAAAAGATGTTATCATATTGTGGACAAAATACATTCTGTGGAGAATGTGGATAATTTATCTGTTTATACATAATAAATAAAAATTATAAATGTATATCAGATATGGAATTAAGTGATTTATCCACAATTTCGCGGGATTATTATTGTTACTATTGTTTATATATATAATTAAATAAAAAAGGAGAATAAAATGAAGTTTACATGCAATAAAGAAGTTCTTCTAAAAGAAATATCCATAGCTCAGGAAATAATATCATCAAAAAATGCGATATTAATATTGTCCAATATCTATATAGAAGCTGTAAAAAACAATCTTATTATTAAAGCGAAAGACATGAAAGTTAATTTTCAAACTAAAGTGCCTGTTAATGTAATAGAAGAAGGATCAACAACAGTTTATGGCGATAAATTCTTTGGAATAATAAGCACCTTTCCGTATGATGAAATTGAATTTTCCCAAAAGGAAAATATTATTATCATAAAGCCCACAACTCAGAAAAAACCTGAATATAAATTAAAAAGCATTACATCGGATAAATTCCCCGAGTTTCCGGTTTCTACTGAACCATTTTTTGAAATGCCTATTAAGGATTTCAGGGAGATGATTCAGCAAAGCGTTTTTGCGGTTTCTGACGATGAAACCCGTTACTTTATGAACGGCGTTTATCTTGAAAAAAGCGAAGATATGATTAATATGGTCGCTACTGACGGCAGACGTCTCGCTTTTATTGGAAAAAACGCGGATAAAAAAATAAAGGAATTTCAAGGAATTATTATACCGCCTAAAATTCTTTCAATTATTACAAAAAGATCAGGCGATGAAGGTTTAATAAGCATATCAATCAGCGATAAAGTAATTTTTATCAATTTCGCTTCATATCAGTTTTCTTCATTACTTATTGAAGGAATGTTTCCCAATTATAAAAAAGTAATCCCCGAAAAGCAGGAATTTTCTTTATCCGTAAAAAGAAACGAAATGCTTGATGCGCTGCGCCGCGTTTCGCTGATGGTAGAAAAAAAATCGCACAGGATTTATCTTGGCATATCATCAGGAAGAATGGCGGTATCTTCGGAAGAAAGCGAAATAGGAACAGTAGAAGATGAAATACCGTGTAAATATGACGGAGAAGATATATCAATTGCATTGAATTACCGTTATCTTGAAGAGCCGTTTAAAGTAATGGCAGAAGACGAAATTTTAATCAGATTTACAAGCTCTACAAAAGCCATAACAATAGAGCCTGTTCCAAAGAAAGATTTTTTCCATATTGTAATGCCGATGCAATCATAGATATGTTTTTTAGTTATCTGCGGACAACAGCATTCAGAAATCTTGCTGATGCAGAAGTATTTACAGGCGCAAAAAATATTTTTCTTATTGGCGAAAACGGACAAGGCAAGACAAATTTTTTGGAAGCTCTTTATTTTTGCGCATACGCTTCTTCATTCAGGGCTGTAAATGACAGCGAAATGGCGCGGGATTATAAAATTTCGCATAATGCTCCTGATAAAAACAGGGAAAAAGATTTCTCCGCAGAAGTAAAAATTGAAAATTCCTTAAATGATAAAATACTGGTAAAATATGAAAATAAAAAAAAATTGATATTTATTAACGGCAAAAGGGCGGAAGATCGAAAGACCTTCTTTCTGTAGCGCCCTGCATTGTTTTTTGCCACGAAGATATGGAGTTTGTAAACGGAAGCCCTGAAAAACGCCGCTGGTTTTTTGATCAGACATTAAGCCTTTACGATCCTGTCTATCTTGATGATCTGCGCCGTTACCGGAAAGTATTAAAAACCCGCAA
>WQTB01000030.1 GCA_009786495.1 Treponema sp. | reverse complement strand
CCGGATGTAAATTTTATTTTAATGCCGCTGTCAGCAAAAGAGAGAAGCCTGTGAATATTGTTTTTTAAAACGCCTTCAAATTGTTTTCTGTTATTGCCTTTTAAGATAAGCTCTGCGGGTTTTAAAAGCCATGTGCCTGTCATTTAATTTCCGTCCCCGTTTTAAAACCAGCCCGACAAATGAATGAGTTGTGGCGTTTAACGTTAAAAATTAAAGAAATTTTAATACCTCATTTACGGCGCCGGTTAAAAGATCGATATCTTTATCCGTTGTTGTATGACCCTGCGAGATGCGGATTCCTTCGATCCTTAAATTTTCTTCCACGCCCATCGCAATCAAAACGGGGCGTTCAGGCGATGACGACGAGCAGGCGGACCCTGTTGAAACCGCGAACCCAAGATCGTCAAGCGCGCGTGCCATTACTTCGCCCGGGATATCTTTGAACGCCGCCTGAAGAATGTACGGGGAAAAATTATCGTCATCCGCCAATCTTGATTTTGGTATTAATACGCACCGCTTCATTGCGCAAAGCGATGTAATCAATTTTTTAATTCTTGTCTTTGCATTTTGATATTCTGTTTCAGCTGAAGACGCGTATTTTTCAAGGCAGTCCGCAAGCGCGAACGCGCCGTAAACATTTTCGGTGCCGCCCCTTACTCCGTTCTCCTGACCGCCGCCTGAATAAAATACGTTAAGCGGTTTTTTTGCGTACAAAAGCCCGATTCCGCGCGGCCCTTGAATTTTATGCGCGCTTATCGAAGCGCTGTCTATATCCCAGCCATCAATGTCGATTTTTATTTTCCCTGCGGCCTGCACCATGTCGCAGTGAAAATGAACCGGATTTTTTAATGAAGACGCGCTGTCCGCAGAATATTCACGGTATTTTTTTATTTCATTGGATAAAGACGCGATATCAGTGACAACTCCTGTTTCATTATTTACAGACATAACTGATATAAATCTTACGTCGCCGTATTTTTCTAGCGTTTTTGAAAGAGAAGCGGGCGTCACTTTACCTGAAGAATCGACAGGAATATTACCGGTCGGCTTTCCCATTTTTTCAAGCGTCAGCATTGCGTCTCTTACGGAAGCATGTTCCGCCTGGGAAGAAATGATTCTTCCTTTACCGGGACGCGTTAAATTAGATAAAAGCGCGATACTGTTTGATTCAGTGCCGCCCGATGTAAAATAAAGAGTCTCAGGCGGAACCTTTAAGACAGCGGCGCATCTTTCCCTTGATTCTTCTAGTATCTTTTTCGCGCTGCGTCCTTCCAAATGCATAGATGAAGAAGGATTCGCAAAACCTGTGCGGAAAATTTCTTTGTCTAAGAAGGAAAAAGAGTTATACGTATTATCAGGGGAGGACGCAGCCCAGTCAAAATAAACCCTTTTTTGCTTGTCCTGATCAGAGCGGGCGGAGGGCTTTTTTTTACCGTCATGTTTTAACTGTTCCATTTTTTTCCGTTTAATCCCGGGTTACTACTATAAATTAATGAAATATTCTATATTATTCAATGGGAGTAAATTATGTTAGTTCTAAAATTCGGCAGTTCGTCTGTCGGCGACCCGAAAGGCGTCGAGAATATTATCAATATTCTGAAAGATAAAAGCTACAGCGGAAAAGTTCCCGTTGTTGTTGCGGCGGCGTTTTCAAAAGTGACAAACACACTGATAGAAGCTGCGAATGCGGCGGTTTGCGGAGAAGCATATGCGGATACGATTGAATCAATTTTATCGCGGCATAAGGATTTGGCCAAACATTTCTTGAAAGGCTCCGATCGAAAGAACGCTTTTAAAGAAATTGAAAACAGGTTTTCATTATTATCGCAGGTTCTTGACGGAATCTCTCTTCTTGGCGATTTGTCAAAACGAAGCCTTGATCTTGTGATGAGTTTCGGCGAATTGCTGTCGGCCAGTCTGCTTGCCGCGATACTTAACGCTAACGGCATTGAATCGGAATTTCTTGATACAAGGCAGTTAATAAAAACTGACGCGAATTACGGCAAAGCGGAAATCATTAAAAAAGAAACTGAAGACAACATAAAAAGTTTTTTCAAAAAAGGAAAAAAACCTGTTCAGATTGCGACAGGTTTTATCGGTTCGACAATGGAAGGACATACGACGACAATCGGACGCGACGGCTCAGACCTTACTGCCGCGGTTTTTGCCGCAGCCCTTGGCGCGGAAAAACTTGTGATATGGACTTTTGTCGACGGAATGCTTACAGCGAATCCCGCTCATGTAAAAAACGCGTTTCGCATAGAAGAAATTTCCTATGCCGAAGCTCTGGAAATATCTCACTTCGGCGCGAAGGTAATTTTTCCGCCGTCTGTGAAACCTGTGCTGGAAAAAGGAATACCGATAATTATTAAGAATACTTTTAATCCGTCGTGCGAAGGAACAAAGATAACTGAAAAAGCCGCAGCAGGTAAATTCCCAATCAGGGGAATAAGTTCAATTAGCTCTGTTTCTCTTGTGCTGCTTCAGGGTACCGCAATGGTCGGAGTCGCGGGTTTTTCATCGCGCGTGTTCGGCGCTCTTGCGAAAAAAGATATAAGCGTAATTTTAATTTCTCAGAGTTCAAGCGAATATTCAATTTGTTTCGCGGTTCATCCGTCAGATGCGGAGGCGGCAAAATCGGCGTTAAACGAAGAGTTTGCGAATGAAATACAAAGCTGTTCCATCGAAAAACCTGAGGCGGAGAACAATCTTTCCGTTATCGCTGTTGTAGGTTCCGCGATGAAAAGCACATCGGGGATTTCGGGAAAATTCTTTCACGCGCTGGGAAGGAACGGAATTAACATAGCCGCTATCGCTCAAGGCTCTTCTGAAACAAATATTTCCGCGGTAATTCAGGCGCAGGATGAAAGCAAAGCGTTAAACGCAATACACGACGTGTTCTTTTTCCCGCTTCAGAGATCGGTCAATTTATTCCTTGTCGGCACGGGCCATATCGGCGGGACGCTTCTGGATCAGATTGCTGAAAACCGCAAGAAACTCGCGGACAGGGAGATGATTAAAATCAATCTGATAGGAGCCGCCAACTACGACAAAATGATTTTTTCGCTTGAAGGCCTTGACCCAAAAAAAACCAAGGAGATGCTTGTAACGAAAGGCAAGGTTGAAGGAACAGAGCAGATCGATATAAAAACAGGCGGCTCGCTTTTTGTCGAGAAAATGGCGGCGCTCAATCTTCCCAATTCGTGTTTCTGCGACTGCACCGCAAGCGAAGATATTGCCGCCCTTTACGAAAAAATTCTTCAGTACGCGATTCCGATTGTTACACCCAACAAGAAAGCGAACTCAGGGGCTCTTGATTACTATAAAAAACTTACCGCGTATTCAAGGGAAAGGGGAATCCCTTATTTGTATGAATGCACTGTAGGAGCGGGGCTGCCTGTAATTTCCACGTTACGCGACTTTTATCTTTCCGGCGACAAAGTGATAAAGATTGAAGCTGTGCTGTCAGGAACGTTAAGTTACATTTTTAACAATTTTGACGGAAGCGCGCCTTTTTCCGAACTTGTGCGCGATGCCAAGGCAAAAGGCTACACGGAACCTGACCCAAGGGACGATTTAAACGCGATGGACGCCGCGCGCAAAGTTTTAATTCTCGCGCGCGAATGCGGCCTTTCGATCGAGTTTCAAAATGTAACAATAGAGCCGATTCTACCGCCTGCGTGTTTCAAGGCAAAAGATATCGACGCGTTCTTTACCGAGTTAAAAAAACTTGACGAAGGTTACGAGAAACGCAGGGAACAGGCGGCGAAGGAAGGAAAAAAGCTCCGCTACATCGCCGTTATCGAAGAAGGGAAGGCCGAAGTTACCCTTCGCGCGGAAAAAGAACCAAGCCCTTTCCTTACCCTTGTTGACAGCGATAACATCGTTGTTATTACTACAAACCGTTATTCGAAACTTCCAATGGTAATAAAAGGTCCTGGAGCCGGCGCGCAGGTAACGGCGGGCGGNGTGTTTGCTGACATTTTGCGCACAGCAAGAACTTTGGTTTAGTTTAAAGGATAATTTATGCCTGTAGCTGAAAATATTAAAGCCGCGCTTGGATCGTCTTCCATGATCAGGAAAATGTTTGAAGAAGGGATTAGTCTTAAAAAGCAGCACGGCGCTGACAAGGTTTTTGATTTTTCATTGGGGAACCCTGACCTTGAGCCGCCCAAAGCTTTTCATGATTTATTTGTAAAACTTGCAAACGAAGATGAAAAAGGCTCGCATGGATATATGCCTAACGCGGGGTATCCGTATGTTAGGGAAGCTTTGGCGAAAAAAGTTTGCAAAGAGCATAATGTTAAAATCGACGGCTCGCACATTGTAATGGCATGCGGAGCCGCGGGCGGTTTAAACACTGTAATAAAAACGGTATGCAATCCCGGCGATGAAATAATTGTAAGCCGTCCGTACTTTATGGAATACCGCGTATACGCAAGCAACCACGGGGCGAAACTAATTGAAGTGGACGCATTAGAAAATTTTGATTTAAATATTGACGCAATCGCCTCAGTGTTAAATGAAAAAACCGCGGCTGTCATTATTAATTCACCTAACAATCCGACAGGAAAGATCTATCCTAAAGAAGACCTGGAAAAACTCTCCTTTATTTTAAAAGAACACGAAAGGATTAAAGGCCGCCTTGCGTACATCGTATCGGATGAGCCTTACCGCGAAATTTCATATAACTGCCAAACGCCGCCTTTATTGTGCTTTTACCCTGAGTCAATTGTCGTCAGTTCTTATTCAAAAAGCCTTTCCCTTCCAGGGGAGCGCATAGGTTTTATCGCGGTAAGTCCTGATATTCAAAATAAGGATGAACTTGTTAACGGACTGATTTATTCTACAAGGATACTCGGCTATGTGAACGCGCCCGCTTTAATGCAAAGAATTGTCGGCGCTCTTGCGGACAACCCTTTAGCAAAAGTTGACGTTTCAATTTACGCGCGAAGGCGGGACGCGTTCATGAAAGCGCTCGACGAAGCGGGCATTGAGTACACCGCCGCGCAGGGAGCGTTTTATTTATTTTGCAAAGTTCCGCCAAAAAAGAGCGGAGCAGCGGCGGATAATAATGAATTTGATGATAAAGAATTTATCGAACACTTAAAAAAATATTTAATTCTCGGCGTTCCGGGCTCTGGTTTCGGTAAACCGGGCTGGGTTCGTTTCGCCTATTGCGTCGACGAAAAAATCATAAACGCATCCGCAGCAGCGTTTAAATCCGCAATGGAGAATTGGCGCCGGTAAAAGCACACGCAGTGTGTAGATGGAAAAATTAAAACGGCGTGGCGCGCAAAAAAGTTATCAAAACGACTAAAGTGCGTCGAACCTATGGTTCGCAGCTTTAGCATGAGTAGTGCGCCCGGAGTTAAAAATCCTTTGGGTTTTCCACTTCTACTTTATCGCTTTCTTTATATGGCGCCAAAGCGGCTATCATGCGCACAATTGAATCAGACCTGTTTATTACATAATGGACTTCTTTAGGTTCAATGTGGATAAGCTGCCCGGGGTTTAGGTCATGAGCCTTGCCGTCAACAACAATTGTTATATTTCCTTCAAGAATAAAAAAATTTTCTTCCATTACTTCATGGTAGTGCGCCTTAAAATCCTGCCCCGGCATAAATTGAACCAAAGCGAAATTCATCCGCGGACCCTGCATCAGGTACTTAGGCCCCCAATTTCCAAAGCGGTAATCTTTTTCTTTTTCATTGATTATAAACATAATATACTCCTTTTGTTACGCGCCACGCATTGCTGCATTAGTCATCCGCACACTGCGTGTGCTTATGGTGAGCGCCACATGTGTTTTGTTACTCCTTCGTCGCTTAGTTTTAATATTGGCTTGTAAACGGCTTTCCAGTTTTCAAAGGCTTTGTCGTATACTTCGCGGTTGTCTTTGTTAGGTGTAAATGTCTTTTCTATTTTTACAAGCGATTTTGCGGTTTCCTTTATGTTTTTGTATAACCCTATGCCTTTGCCTGCCAATATCGCGGCGCCCAAAGCGGTCGCTTCTTTTACAACAGGAACTTCGACAGGGAGCCCCAGAACATCGCAAAGTATCTGAGGCCAAAGTCTGCTTTTTGCAACCCCGCCTGCGAAAATAATTTTTTTTGGACGAATGCCTGTAACGCTTTCCACAAGCTTTAAATGTCCCAGTGTTATAAGGCAGGCGTTTTCCATTATCGCGCGGTAGAACGCGGCTTTATTAAATTTACCGCTATCAAGATCAAAATTTAAAAACGAAGGGGACGCGTGTTTCCAGTTTATATAATTCATCACATCGGAGAACGTGCATATAATTCCGCAGCTGCCCGCGGGAACGTTAAGCGCCGCCTCATCAAGGATCGCGTAAGGGTCTGTGTTTTTTTCTTTAGCAAGGCGTATTTCTTCTTCGCAGAAAGCGTCCCTAAACCAGCGCATTACAAGGCCGGGATTAAACGCAATCGCTTCGTACTGCCAAAGATCGGGGACTGCATGACAGTTAACGCGCACGTCGCATTTGGGCGGACATTCGCAGGAAGATGTGTTAAACTCGTATTGCCAGAAGCTTCCGCCGAAAACGACAGCATCTGCGTCTTCGGCAGCGCCGACGCCGATTGTCCCAAGCTGGCAGTCTCCGCCGCCGCAGACAAGAGGAGTACCCTGCGCAAGTCCGCTTTGCTGAGCGCCATTTTGGGAAACCTGTGCGGCGGATGCGCCGCATTCAATTACACCGGGAAATATATCGCGCCTAAGTCCGCAGCGCCCTGCGATGTCAATATCCCAGTTACGCGATTTTAAATCGATGATTCCTGTAGTAGATCCGTTACTTGGCTCCACCGAAAGAAAACCTGACAGGCGGAAAATAATCCAGTCGTTGATCATGGAAATTTTTGCTGTCTTTTCGTAAACAGAAGGAAGATTATTTTTTACCCATAAAAGCCGCGGCAGCGCGCCGAGCGCGAAGGTCTGTCCTGATTTTAAATAAAGTTCCCTTTCAAGATTTTCATCCAGTTTTTTTAACTGAATCACTTCATTTACGGCTCTTGCGTCAACATTCGCGCATGCCCAAAGTTCCCTGCCTTCGCTGTCGTAAAGGACTATTCCTTCCCTCATGCTGGTTGTAGAGACTGCGGCAATCTGCCCGCTTTTTATGCCTGTCTGACTCATCGCTTCTTTTATACAGGAACATGTTAACTTCCAGTTTGGCTCACAGTCAAAATCCATGCTGCCCGGGTATCTTGAGTCTTCTATGTGCTTCCATTCTTTCTGCGCACAGCCAATCTGAGCGCCTTCGGTATCGAAAATAACGGCGCGGACGCTTCCTGTGCCGGCGTCAATTGCCATAAGATAAGACATAATTCCCCCGCATTATCTGTTGTCTAAGTATATATGTTCGTTGTAAAATATGTAAAGAAAAATATGAACGGCAAGGAGACCGCAATGGCTGACAAGGAAGGCGTTAAAAGCGAATCTGATAAAGTTGACAAAAATTATTATGTTGACGTTCCCTTTAAAACAAACGGCAATATCAACGTAAAGGGAGCCGCAAATCTTGACTGGGGTATGAAAAAACATCTTGCGAACATTTTCAGCCCAAAAAGCGGGAATACCGTAATGTTCGCATTTGATCACGGTTATTTTATGGGGTCGGTATCGGGTCTTGAACGGCTTGACATTTTAATACCCCAGCTAATCGATCATGTTGACGTTCTTATGGCGACAAGGGGCGCGCTTAGGGCATGCGTCAAGCCGAATTTCAGAAAAGGCATCGCGTTGCGCGTAACGGCGGGTTCATCAATGATAAACGACGATTTAAGCCACGAAACCGTTTCTGTCGATATTGAAGACGCGATACGGATGAACGCCGACTGTATGGCGGTTCAGGTTTTTATCGGAGCCGCGGGCCAGCTTTCAAGTATTAATAATCTTTCAAGGATAATTAACGCGGGGTCTCATTTCAGCATACCGACTCTCGGCGTTATCGCCGTAGGGAAAAACATGGAAAGAACGCCGCAGTATTTTAAACTTGCGACCCGCATCGTCGCGGAACTCGGCGCGAATATAATTAAAACCTATTACTGCGAAAACTTTGACGAGATTTGCGCGGCGTGTCCTGTCCCGATAGTTGTCGCGGGCGGCAAAAAGCTGCCCGAAAAAGAAGCTCTTGTTATGGCATGCAAATCGATAGAAGGCGGCGCGAAAGGCCTTGACATGGGAAGAAATATTTTCCAAAGCAAACACCCTGCCGCGATGGCGGACACCATCGGAAGAATTGTGCATAACAAATACACCGCAAAAGAAGCGTGGGAATATTTCAGCGAAAAAACAAAAACCAAATAAGAAATCAAGAAGGAATTAATGATGGAAAATTTAAGCCACAGAAAAGCGTCAGTTAAAGCGCGGATTTTAAAAAATGACGGAAATCCTTTTTCAAAACAGGAAGTAAAGATTAGTCAGAAAACGCATAAATTTCTTTTTGGAATAGGCGGATTTGACGCTGTGGAACTTGAAGGCGGTAAACCGGACGGAAGCCCTTTAGACAATGATAGAAAGGCTTTCTTAAAAGAAAAGCTTGATAAACTTTTTGCCGTAAATAATTTTACGACATTGCCGTTTTATCTTGGCCGTTACGAGCCTGTTGAAGGAAAACCCGATGAAGCGCGCACAAGAAAAGCGGCGCGCTATTTTAATGAAAGAAATGTAGTAACAAAAGGGCATCCGCTTTGCTGGCACACTGTCTGCGCGCCGTGGCTCATGAATTATTCAAACAAGGAAATTTTACAAAAAGTTACAGCGCGAATCGAGCGCGATGTTTCGGCGTTTAAGGGCCTTATCAATATGTGGGACGTGATTAACGAAGTTGTAATAATGCCTGTTTTTGACAAGTACGACAACGCGATCACGCGTATTTGCAAAGAATACGGGCAGGTAACTATCGTTAAGGAAGTATTTGAAGCGGCGCGCCGAGCGAATCCTGACGCTGTCCTTTTATTAAATGATTTTGACACGTCAAAGGATTATGAAATATTAATAGAAAAAGTTTTAAGCGCAGGAATTAAAATCGACGTAATCGGAATTCAATCCCATCAGCATCAGGGCTACTGGGGCGAAGAAAAAACACGGGACGTTTTAAAAAGATTTTCGCGTTTCGGCCTTCCTTTGCATTTTACGGAGAACACTCTTATATCAGGCGATATAATGCCGCCCCATATTGTAGATTTAAACGACTGGCAGGTTGAAGAATGGCCTTCGACTCCCGAAGGAGAAGAAAGGCAGAAAAAAGAAATGGTAGAAATGTATGAAATTCTTTTTTCGCATCCGCAGGTAGAGGCCATAACTACATGGTCGCCTTCAGACAACGCGTGGCTGCACGCGCCCGCAGGCATTTTGCGCACAGACAATAGCGAAAAGCCTTCATACAAGGGGTTAAAGGAAAAAATACAAAATGTCTGGCGCACAGAACTGACTTTGAACACAGACGCGGAAGGTTATGTAAATATCGAAGGCTTCAAAGGCGGCTACGAAGTTACGTGCAATGGTAAAACAGCGTCTTTTACGCTGGACGGAAAAAACGAATCAATCAAGTTAGT
>WQTB01000029.1 GCA_009786495.1 Treponema sp. | reverse complement strand
AAAATTATCGTTCCAAAGCGGAGAAAATCCAAGCCTTGTATATGAGCCCCTGCTTATCGTATTAAAATTTTTACTTAATGTTTTAATTTCTTCAAAGTCTATTGTAAACTGGCTGGAAAGCCCGTCTTCTATCATGTCTTTGGAAAAAATTAAAGCGGAAAGATTGAACGAAACAGGCAGCAGATANTGAGTCCTTTCAATCCTTCCGAATGTTAAAAAAAGCGGGTAAAAAATGTTCCTTGAAAGTTTTGCTGCGCTGAACAGGTTATTCAACGATTTAAAATTCGCCTGTGTAGAAGAATTTTTAAGCCAGCTTGCGATAATTATATCGGGGCTGTTTGATCTTCTTAGTTCCGCGGTAGGCGATTCCATGAATCTGACCGATACCTTGTATTGATTTTGAACTGTGTTAAAATATTCGGCGTAAAGCGCCAGTTCGGGTCTGTCTGTCCATATNAGAGCTGTACTCATGTCTTCGCATGAAGATAAAAAAACAGCCGCAGGCAGAAATATTAATAAAAAATGCAGTTTTCGCATGAATAAGTGTATTTTGATGCGCGTATGCTTGTCAATCTGTCATTTGAATGTTAACATTAAACAGCGGAGGATCCTTGGATCGGATAAAAGATGCCCAGGTAATCAGATTAATCGAACAAATCAGCGAACATTACCGGACAAATATTTCNAACCGTTTTTTACGCCCCATTTTACTCCAGCTTCAGGTTGATAAAACCACCTGGGATCTCATAGAATCTCTCACAGAAAAGATGGAATTAAACCGTTATCAGGGGTTTCATCTTGACGAATTGTACCGCCAGATTGCCGCCTGCGCGCGTTTTATCGAAACAGCCAGAAACGGAATGATACCTTCGCTTAAAAACAAGCTTGGAGCCCTGCCTAACAGCTCGGACAAGATACTGAGAGAAATGGCAGCTAACAATTTTGTCTCGAATTTGCAGGTTTTTTCAGATTTATTAAACGAACTGTATGTAAATTTGGTCGCGCTGGATAAATCCGCGTCAGGCAACAAACCGCCTGTATATACAACGATACAGGAACTCTTCAACGTCGGCCGCCTGCTCGTAGGACATTAACCTTCCCCCCTTGACAAATTTTGCAATTTACATTAAATATTGTTAAAGGCAGGCAGACGGCAATTCGAAAAAACATTTCTGGGGTTCTCCGCTGGAGAGACCTTAGGCTCGTAAGCGGATTCCCACAGAGTTTTTCCGAATTGCCGTCTGCCTGCATCTATCAAGTTAATGTTAATTGGAGAATTTCATGTACGCGTTAGTAGAATTTAAGGGTAAACAGTATAAAGCCGAGAAGGGCGCCCTGCTAAAAGTTGACAAAGTTGACGCCAATCCCGGTTCCGCCATCAGTATTGATACTGTTTTAATGGTTTCAGGCGATTCTGTTACAGTAGGAAGCCCGTATGTGACAGGCGCGAAGGTATCCGCGACAGTGGAATCGCATGGCAAAGACGATAAAATCATCGTTTTTAAATATAAACCAAAGAAAGATTACCGCCGGAAGCAGGGACACAGACAGGAATTTTCAATTATCAAGATTGGAGATATATCAGCCTGACCTTTAATATGATTTTCCATGATTAATATCGAGGCAGTCATAGATTCTGACGGTGTTTTAAGGTCTTGTAAGGCGGAAGGTCACGCGGGTGCGGGAAAAACAGGTTCGGACGTAGTCTGCGCCGCCGTTTCTGTGCTTATGCGAACCGCTTCTGATGTTCTTTCGGGCAGGGAAGGGGTTACATTCCGCGGCGGCGCGCCGGAAAAAGGCGTTGTGTGGCTGGAAACGGATTATGACGCAAAAGGGAAGGATTTTCTTTTTGCATCGGGTGTTTTTCTNATAAACGGGTTAAAATCGGTCGCCGGTGAATACCCTGATAATTGCAGATTGATAATAAAGAACAAGGGTTAAACCCGCGTTCTTGTTTAGGAGGATTTAATATGGCAAGGAAACGCGGCGGAAGCGGCGCAAAAAATGGAAGAGACTCAAACCCGCAGTATCTGGGCGTAAAATCCGCNGACGGCACTTTAGTCAAGGCAGGAACAATTATTGCGCGCCAGCGCGGCACCAATATTCATCCGGGNACCAATGTCGGCTGCGGCGGCGATTATACTCTCTTTGCCAAAGCGGACGGGAAAGTGAGTTTCCATCAGCGCCGCGGAAGAAAACTGGCTTCAGTCATAACCGGAGAATAATCCTTCTTTTGTGGAAAAATTCGCAGATGAAGCGGTAATCGAAGTATCCTCAGGAAGCGGCGGCAACGGCTGCGCTTCGTTCCGGCGCGAAAAATATATCCCCAAGGGCGGCCCGTCAGGCGGTGACGGCGGCAGGGGAGGCAGCGTGGTATTTACTGTCCGCAGGAATCTTCGCACGCTTGCGCATCTTCGTTATAAGCCTTTTTTTAAAGCCGAAAACGGCCGCGACGGCGAAAGCTGGGGACGTTACGGTCATAACGGCGCGGATGTTTTAATTCCCCTGCCGCCGGGCTCCCTTATACGAAATATCGACACAGACGAAATAATCCATGATTTTTCGCGCGGCAGCGGCGACTTCCTGTTTTTAAAGGGCGGCAACGGCGGATGGGGAAACATTCATTTTAAGTCGTCGATTAATCAGGCTCCGCGGAAAGCCCATCCCGGAAAACCGGGGACAACCGTAAAAATTAAAGTTGAGCTTCAGATTATCGCGGATATCGGCCTTGTCGGTTTTCCGAATGCCGGCAAGTCAAGCCTTCTTGACCGCTTTACAAACGCAAGGCCGAAAATCGCGCCTTATCCTTTTACGACAAAAATCCCGAATCTTGGCGCGCTTACCGCGGGAGACAGAGATTTAATTATCGCCGATATTCCGGGTTTAATTGAAGGCGCTTCAGCCGGAGCGGGGCTTGGTTTCCGTTTCTTAAAGCATGTTACGCGCACCAGAGTTCTCGCCTTTTTAATCGATCTTTCCGGTGCGAATTACCTTACAGCCTTTGATGTCCTTTTAAACGAACTTAACACATATTCAAATGATCTTGCGGATAAAAAACGCATTATTGTCGGAACCAAAACCGATTTGCTGGAATCAGGCAGTCAGGATGAAAAAACACAGCGGCTTACGGAGCTGTCGGAAAAATACCCGGGCGAAGAAGTTATCGGGATTTCTGTTTTTTCAGGCGAAGGCATAAAAGAGCTTTCTAATATTTTTTTGAATCTGACGCTTTCCTTAAATGAAGAGCAGGACACGTCTTGTGAGGTGGAAAAAACAGGCGATATCAATTATGATGCAGTCATTGATAACGAAGTCATTAATGAAGATGATTATGAATAAGGAGCCAAATTGAAGCTTGGTATTTTAGGCGGCAGTTTTAATCCGGTGCATAACGGGCATTTATACCTTGCCGATACCGCCATATCGTCGCTGAAACTGGACAGGATTGTTTTTATTCCCGCCTACCGTTCGCCTTTTAAACTTGGGGCGGAAGGAATGGAAAGCGGTGTAAATGACAGGCTGGATATGCTTGCAGCCGCAGTCGAAAACGACGCAAGGTATACAGTTGACAGCTGCGAAACAAGACGCGAAGGAATTTCCTACACAGTAGACACCCTGGAAGACATAATTTACCGTTTCCTTCCCGAAGGAAAACCTGTTTTGATTATCGGGGACGATATCGCGGATGAATTTCCAAAATGGCATGAAAGCGAAAAAATTTTAAAACTTGCCGATATCGCGGTCGCGCGCAGGATAAATTCCAGGGCTGTAAAGTATCCGTATCCGCATATCATTATTGATAATGAAATTATGGATATATCTTCGCATGACATACGCGGAAAAATCAAAGAAGGAAAAAACTGGCGCTCTTTAGTCCCGGGCGGCGTAAGGGCTGTTATCGAAGACAGAAATCTTTACGATTACTGCTTTGAAAATTCCGCGGGCGGCAAAGCAGGCAGAAAACAAACCGAGACTCAATACGCAGTATCAGGCGAAGACTGCACAAACGCTGTCATTCAGCGGATAGAAAACATCGCGCGCGAAATGCTGACCACGGAGCGTTTTCTGCATTCAAGGTGCACCGCTGTCCACGCGCGCGATATGTGCATCAGGTTCGGCATCGATCCCAACGCGGGTTATCTTGCGGGCATAGCACATGACATCGCGAAGCAGCTTGATAACAAGAAGATTATTAAAATCGTTAAATCCGAAAAGCTTGTTATGTCGGCAATTGAAAAAGGAAAACCGAATCTGCTTCACGGAAAAGCCGCTTCCATTTTGCTCCGCGATAATTTCGGCATCCGCAACAAGGATGTGCTTGAAGCTGTCGCCTTTCATACGTCAGGGTGCGAAAACATGGGGCCTTTGGCGAAAATAATCTACATCGCGGATAAAACCGAAAGCACAAGAAATATCGATCCGGCGTTGAAAAGAATGTGCAGGGAGAGCGACCTTGATTCCGTTCTTATCGCGGTTCTTGAAAAAACAATCGGCAAATTAAAGGCAAGAGAACTGGATTTGTCTGCGGACACGATTCTTCTGCTGGAAAAGATCAGAAAATAATTTTTACGGAGAAAATGAATTGAAACTGTTTAAAGGCGATTTTTCGGTTTTACTGCTCATTCTGATAATTATCCTGGTTATTGTCGGCGTAATTGTTTCTGTATTGTCGTTTCGCAGCAATCCTGTGGAAGACGCGATTTCAGATGAACGCGTTATAAATGTTTTATACGTAATTGAAGATGATAAAAAGCCCGTAAGCACGTATGTGCTGATGTATTATCCCGTTAGAAAACGCGCCGCTGTTTTTGATATCCCCGGCGATCTTGGGCTTTTAATTTCAAGAATCAACCGCGTTGACCGCATAGACAGGGTGTACGATCCTGCGCGTATCGGCAATTATCAGAGCGAAATAGAAAAACTCCTTGGAATCGAAATAAATTTTTCTGTCGTGATAACAAAAGAAAATCTTGTTTCCATAGTTGATCTTCTGGAAGGCGTTGAAATTTTTATACCGTCTCCCGTTTTTTACCATGATGAAGATGAAATTATCATTTTTCCTTCCGGCATAACAAATCTTGACGGCGACAAGGCTAGTCTTTACGCGGTGTACAGTCTTCCGCATGAAGACAGCAGCATGACGGCGTTCCGCAGGCAGCGTTTCTTTCTTGGATTTCTTGACCGCCAGATACAGATGAACGAAAGCCTTAACAATCAATATACCGCGAAACTTTACTATTCATTTTTCAGAACAAGCATGAACCAGCGGACATTAATGCAGCTTTTTAACGAGTTTGTCAATATCGATACAAACCGCATCAACATTCAATCGATAAGCGGAGACCTTCGCGAAGTATCAGGGCAGATGCTTGTAATTCCGCATTATGCCGGCAACCTGATAAAAGAAATTGTAAGGCAGACTGTCGGAACGCTGACAAGCAACATAGAAGATCTTTTGATTGAGCGGACTGTCACCGTCGAAGTTTTAAACGGTACTGCTACAAACGGCCTTGCGGGCAGAACCGCGGAACTGCTGCGCGGTTTCGGCTATGACGTAATCACAATCGGCAACGCGGATAAAAACACCTACGACGCGACAGAAATTGTCTACCGCACAGGAGATGAAAACCTTGTAAGAATTTTCGCGGATATAATCCGCTGTACAAATATACGCCGCGAAACAAGTTTACTGGAACAGATTGACGGAAGCTTTGCGGCAGCCGATCCTTTAAATCTTGCTGTCGAATACAAGGCCGATATAACATTGCTGATAGGAAGGGATTTTAATGGAAGATATGTCAGCGGAAATTAATTATTGCAATGCCGCAAGGGAGCTTGAAAAGCTGCTTGATGAACACAAAGGGCAGGACGTATCCGTGCTTGATCTTCGCGCAATCAATAACTGGACAGATTTTTTTATTATAGCCACAGTGACAAGTAAAACGCACATGGACGGACTTGAACGGCACATAAAAGAATACTGCCATGAAAACAAAATTAACATTAACGGCAGTTCGCGAAAATCATCTGATGATGAATGGCGTCTAATAGACCTTGGACCAATTATTATTCATTTAATGACTTCCCCCATGAGGGAATTCTACGATCTCGAAAGACTGTGGCGCCCGTTAAAGCACGCCGAAGGCGTGTAGATAAATAAAACTAACAGGGCGTGGCGCTAACTTAAAGCTAATAAGAGAACTAAAACGCGAAGGCTTTAGCCTGAGCAGCGCGCCCGGAGCCCATTAAAGCACGCCGAAGGGATGATTTAAACCTGTTTTGACCGCTCTGCAGCCAAAACAGGCAATGAGCCGGATTAATTATTCCTCATCATCCCAGTCATCTTCATCATCGTCTTCATCATAGTCATCGTCTTCATCTTCTTCATAATCATCGTCATCTTCATCGTCGTCGTCTTCATCAAGATCGTCGTCTTCGTCTTCATAGTCGTCTTCATCTTCGTAGTCATCATCGTCGTCAAAATCATCGTCATCATCGATGTCGTCGTCATCGCTGAGGATGAAAGCCGGTAACGGGCTGACATCAGATTGGCAGCCGGTATCAAAACCGCCGACAGGAATCAGTGTCAGTTCTTCCTGATCCATTGCTCCGTTCAGAACCATAATGTTCTCCCTTGAATTTGGTATTTCCCTTGAATCTAAACTGAGGTGAGAAGTAAAAAAACCTCTCATTAGAAACATAAAGGAGGATATATTTATTTGTCAACTGGTTTTAAAAAAAAATAAAAACTTATCGCGAAATTATATAAAAACACAAGTTTCAGAATAATCAACTGTATGTTATTCTTTTAATATGCCGGAATTTATTAATGAATTGACTTCTTTCGCGCCAGCCAAGGTGAACCTTCATCTTGCTGTAAATGAAAGGCGTTCTGACGGTTATCATAACCTTGACAGCGTCTTTCTTGCCGTAAATTTCGGCGATACGCTTAATTTTTCGATCGCCGGCGGCGGTTTTTCATCAAAATTGACAGAGATTCATATGACGCAGGGAGCGCAAACGTGTTCAATACCTGTCAGCGATAACATTATTTTTAAAGCAGCCACCCTTTTCCGGGAAAAAAGCGGCTTTTCCCGCGATATAAAGATAAAGGTTGATAAACGCATCCCGGTTGGCGGCGGCCTTGGCGGCGGCTCGTCAGATGCCGCCTGTACATTGCTTTCGCTTAATAAAATGACAGGCTTCCCGCTGAACCGGGAACAGCTGCTTGAAACCGCCGCCTGTCTGGGAAGCGATGTGCCGTTTTTTATCCATGAAACCTGCTGCGCTCATGTAACAGGCAGGGGCGAAATTATAGAACCTATAGATTTTATGCCGTTATTTCTTGCGCTTGTAAGCCCCGGTTTTCCAAGCGATACTGCAAGGGCTTTCCGCCTTCTTGATGAATATCGTCTAAAAAATCCGTCACACGGAGACAAGTCGAGCCTTCGTTTTACTGAACAGAAAGAAAAAACAGTATCGGTGATAGAGCATGAAAATTCCGTAGAAATTTTTATCGGCTCTTCATATACAGACCCGCAGATTCCTGATCCGGTTTTTTACAACGATTTTCTTGATGTGTTTCCTGAGCGGGAAAAATCAGTATACAACAGGATAATTTTAAAGCTGCGGGAATCCGGCGCTTTATTCGCGAATCTTTCCGGCGCAGGGTCTGCCTGTTTCGGTATCTTTACGGATGAAAAAACGGCGCAAAACGCGGCGCAATCCCTTCGCGGTATTGACGGGTGGTTCACAGTTTGCTGCGGCACGCTAACAGAGAATACAGCAGTACTCTCAATGTGAGTTTAAAACATGAAAAAGATGACATAACACTACAGATTATAAAACACTAACAAAAATGAATCTTTTTTTCTTGCTTTCACTGTGGATCAGTATTACAATGTCTGTAATGTTGGTCTTAACGTAAAGTATTGGCAGGCGCTGTTTTGCAGCCGTATTTGCCGCGTTAACGTTGAGATTAATTTATCTTTGGACCTCAAAGGAGAAGGTGCTATGGAAATTACAGATATCAGGGTCCGGAAGGTGACTGGCGGCGGCAAGCCGAAAGCCTACGTAACAGTAACTTTTGACGATTGCTTCGTTGTTCATAATATAAAGATTATTGAAGGTAAGACAGGGGTTTTTATTGCAATGCCGAGCCGGAAGACCAGAGCCGGTGAATATAAAGATGTCGCGCATCCGATTCATCCTGAATTCAGGGCGGAACTGCAAAAGCGCATCTTAGAAAAGTATGATTCCGGAGATGTTGATATAGCGGCAGACGGAACGGATGATAATGACTAGTCGTTAATGGCTAATTACGGATGCGGAATGATTATTAAGCAGGTTTTTGTCATTCCGTATTCCATGATTAGTCATTTTTTTATATACCTCTTGTAATTCAAGGCGATTTTTGATATTCTCATTCCAGGAATGGGATGTCGGCAAGTGGTAAGCCACCGGTCTTTGGAGCCGGTATTCACAGGTTCGAATCCTGTCGTCCCAGTATTTTATTTATTGAGGTAAATATATGAGCAAAGTTGTTCTACAGGCAAAAAACCGTCAGAAATTCGGTTCCGCTGAGTCACGCAGATTACGGAGAAACGGAAGGGTTCCCGCTGTCATTTACGGAAGATCAGGAAAGTCACATTCAATCGATCTGGATTCCGTCGAATTCTTAAAAAACACAAAGGGTATTTCAGAAAGTACAATCGTCAAAGTTGATGTTGAAGATAAATCCTTTGAAGCTTTTGTCAAAGCNACCCAGAGAAATATTATAGACGGCAATATTCTTCATATCGATTTTTATGAAGTTGAAAGCGGAGTCGCGTTACGCGCAAANGTTTCGCTTGTTCTGCAGGGGAATCCTGTCGGCGTGCGCGAAGGCGGAATGCTGGAAACACCCGCGCATGAAATCGAAATTGAATGTCTTCCCAAGGATCTTCCNGAAAGAATNGAAATTGACATTTCCGGCCTTAAGGCAAACCAGTCGCTGCATGTAAGNGATATCCCGCTTGCGGACGGCATCAGGCTTCTTTCCAATCCTGATCAGGTTGTCGCNCTGGTTAAATTCGCGAAAGCCGAAGCAGCCGCCGCTGTCGCCGTGGACGCAGCCGCCGCGGCNGCGCCTGCCGCAGGAGCCGCTCCCGCAGCCGCCGCAGCAGCGGCAAAAACCGCGCCTGCCGCCGGCGACAAGAAACCCGCCGCCGACAAAAAACCGGAAAAAAAATAATCGGGTATACGCTTGATTGGAAACGGAAATATCTCACACAAAGGCAAAGCGGCGCAGGGCTTTTTAACGAAAAGCGGGTGCGTCTTTCTGTGTCTCGCCCCCGCGTGAGCTTCCTTTGAATACAAGTTTAATTAATGAATTCGAAAATATTATCACAGACTTTTTAACAACTTTTCCGCAGGGGACGCGGTTTCTTGCGGCGGTTTCAGGCGGCGCTGATTCTATGGCGATGCTTGCGGCTCTTTGCGCCGCGGCGAAGTCTGGTAAAAACCAATCAGGCAGCGCGGAATTTTATTTTTCCTGTATTCATGTCGAGCACGGCATTCGTCCTGCAGAAGAAAGTCTTGGCGACGCTGAATATGTGCGCGGCTTTTGTAAAGAAAACGGAATTAAGTGCGCTGTAACGCATATAAGGCCGGGAAAAATTGAAGATTTCGCGCGGCGCAAAGGCACCGGCATTGAAGCCGCAGCCCGTTTTTTCAGGCATAGGGCATTGAAAAAAAAAGCTTTGACATCAGGTGAAAACACAGTAACATTGCTTGCCCACACAAAAGACGATCTTCTGGAAACGGCTGTAATGCGCGTCCTTCGCGGCTGCGGCCCCGGCGGTCTTGCAGCGATGCCGCCTGTCAGCGG
>WQTB01000028.1 GCA_009786495.1 Treponema sp. | reverse complement strand
TTCTTCTTCTATAAAAAAAACACCAGTAAAACCTTCAAAAACCAAAACAGCGCAAAAAAAAGCCGTTAAACCGGTAAAACCCGCGTCAAAACCTGCGCCGAAAACCAAATCAAAGAACATAATATCAAAATCTGTAAAAAAAACACCGGTAAAAAGCGCAAAATCTAAACCGTCTATAAAACCATCTATAAAAAAACCTGTTGTAAAGCAAACGTCAAAAAATATATCTAAACCGGTAAAAAAGACAGAACAAAAGCCGCCGGATGTAAAATTAAGACCGGTTGCNNCTGTAAAAAAAATCGAAAAAACANCGGTAAAACCTGAAAAAGTTGATAATACTCCGGTTCANCAGCCGCCTGCGGATATGAGCCTTCCTGAAGGAATTGNTTCACAGCAAACAGGACACAGAAGACCCTTAATAGTTATTCCAAAATAATAATTTTTAAATAATTCTTAAAAAAACGCTAAAGTTCTAATCTTATCAAGCCGATATTAAGAATGGATAAAAACGTATTCTGGCAGGATTTCCACGGTTTTGCCGGAATATAGTCCAAAACAGGAGCATGGATGCTTCTGTAAGATTTCAAGGAGGATCATATGATCATCAATCACAATCTTAGCGCGATGTTCGCCGACAGATCCCTCAAGGTAACCCAGGGAAGCCTCACAAAAAACATGGAGAAACTCTCCTCGGGTCTCCGGATCAACAGAGCCGGCGACGATGCGTCTGGTCTTGCCGTTTCAGAAAAGCTGAGAAGTCAGGTTCGCGGTTTGAATCAGGCTTCGGCGAATGCACAGAATGGCATTTCATTCATTCAGGTATCAGAAGGATATCTGCAGGAATCACAGGACATTCTTCAGCGTATCAGGGAACTTGCAGTACAGGCCGCAAACGGCATCTACAGCGAAGAAGACAGAATGTACATCCAGGTTGAAGTTTCAGCGCTTGTCGATGAAATTGACAGGATTGCAAGCCACGCGCAATTCAACGGGATGAACATGCTGACNGGCCGTTTTGCAAGACCTATTGGCGAAAATACCGTTACAGCTTCAATGTGGCTTCATATCGGCGCCAACATGGATCAAAGAGAACAGGTATTTATCGGCACAATGACTGCGAAAGGGCTCGGAATCCGCAATGCAGGCGATGAAAGCTTCATCACCCTTGCAGATCCGGACAACGCCAACAGGACAATCGGCCAGGTTGACGCCGCTCTCAAAATCATCAGCAAACAGAGAGCAGACCTTGGCGCGTATCAGAACCGCCTGGAACACGCGGTGCGCGGCCTTGATATCGGCGCCGAAAACATGCAGGCTTCCGAATCAAGAATAAGGGATACCAACATGGCAAACCAGATGGTTGACTATGTCAGGGATCAGATTCTGAATCAGGCAGGCACTGCAATGCTTGCGCANGCAAATCAAAGGGCAACTTCCATATTGTCATTACTTCAATAATGTGTTAAAATTACCTTATAAGGCGTATTGNCGCCTGTAAGGTAGTCTTANATAGGGCGGCCTGGCTCTTCCCGTGGAAAGGAACCAGGCTCCCGACCTTTGATATTTTATTACAGCNTTTTNAGGCAGTGTTCTTTGACAGTTTCCCTCCGGCCATCAGGCGCTATGAAAACGGCGCGGATGCGCGGGACAGACCGAAATGTCTGATTAAATGTATTACAGGGCAGCCGTAATGTTAGGTGCAATTAACTGCATCAGCGCATTATTTTACTGCCCTTTAGCGGTTATTACGTTTATATTTTAATCATATGTTTCGTTCTGTCGGCGGAAAAAGGAGAAGGCGGTTTTGCCGTTTGCAGACGGCAGGACAAGCGCGAGACCTTCTCTAAAATCCGCTCCCGCAGAACGGCTGCAGCAAGGATTGCTGCGGTTAGCAAAACATGGAGGGTATATAAATGATTATTAATCACAACATGAGCGCCTATTTCGCCGATCGTCAACTCGGCGTAACCCAGGGTGAATTGACCAAGAGCATGGAGAAATTAAGCTCCGGCATGAGGATCAACCGCGCTGGTGATGATGCTTCCGGGCTTGCTGTCTCCGAAAAAATGAGGAGTCAGATTCGCGGTTTGCATCAGGCCGAACGCAATATCCAGAACGGCGTGTCGTTTATCCAGGCGACTGAAGGCTATCTTCAGGGAACGCAGGACATTCTGCACCGCTTAAGGGAACTTGCAGTACAATCAGCTAACGGTATTTATTCCGATGAAGATCGTATGCAGATTCAGGTTGAAGTTTCGCAGATGGTTGATGAAATCAACCGTATCGCGAGCCATGCCCAGTTTAACGGCATGAACATGCTTACGGGCGCATTTGCGCAGAATTCTCCGTCAGGAAGAATCATGCAACTGCAGGTCGGAGCGAACATGGATCAGAATGCAAAAATCTATGTCGGCGATATGACAGCTACCGCTCTTGGTTTGACAGATTCACAGGGAAATGAAGGGAAAATGACCATCGTTGATCCTTTTGAAGCAAACCTTGCAATCGGAACTGTTGACAGCGCGTTAAAACTGGTTTCAAAACAGCGCGCAGACCTTGGCGCTTATCAGAACCGTTTTGAAATGGCAGCTCAGGGCGTAGCCATCGCGGCGGAGAATATCCAGGCCGCNGANTCCCGCATCAGGGATGTTAANATGGCAAACAAGATGGTTGACTACACAAAGGATTCCATCCTGTCGCAGACAGGAACAGCAATGCTGGCACAGGCCAACCTGCGCACACAGTCTGTTCTTCAGCTGCTTTCTTAGTGTGAATATGTAAAAAGCGGTAAAAGAGACTTCTGGACGTCGTCTTTTTTTCGCGAATCCGGCTGTTTACCCGACGGGCAGGCAGCCGGTGGATTGGAACAGTGAAGTTCGCGCCTTCACTGCTCTCTTTCTTCTGCCATGGATAGGCGGAAGAATAGTCCGGCGCCTGTTAACTTAAATAACATTATGTTTAACGTTATTAACCAGGCGCCGGGTTTTACACGGAGGTATAAAATGCTAGTTACAAGTGTGGGGCAAGCTCCTGCCTCCCAGCTTCCTGTTGACGCACGCCAGCAGCCGGTGAAGCAGCAAAATACACAGCCTGAAAAAGAATTAAGACCTCATCATGTAGTTCAGTCAACTGCCGCGGACTTACAGAGATTGGGGACCGCCTTCAACAAAAAACTGCAATTTGTGGTAGATCACAGATCAAATGAGGTGATTGTCAAGGTAATTGACAAAGAAACCGATAAAGTGATTAAAGAACTGCCGCCTGAAGAATTGCAAAAGCTTCACAGCAATCTAAGAGAGGCAATTGGTCTTTTATTTGACGAAATGGNCTGACTTGATTAATGCGTACTGCCCGNCTTTGATGCTTCCCGCGGTACAGAGAGCTTCGCTTTACAAGGCTTAATTGTTCAATGGAGTGTTAAGGTTTATGTCCGATGTATATGTACCAGGGATAAGGAGCAGATTCAATTCAGATCAGCTGATTGAAGATCTGATGGCTCTGGAACGGATTCCCAGGGACAGAGTTCAGACAAATATTGAAAATCTCCAGTCTCAAAGAAGTTACTGGCAGGAAGTAGGCCGCCGTTTAACCGCTCTGCGTGACAGTTCGCGCAGTCTTTTTTCATATCAAAACCCTTTTAACGACAGAATAGCAAGCTCCAGCGATTCTTCCGTGTTAACCGCGACCGCGGTCAGGGAAGCGGAAGAACAATCTTTCAGTTTTACCGTAAAGCAGACCGCGCAGGCGGATCGTTTTTTATCACAGCCGTTAAATGAAAATACCAGAGTAGAGAGCGGCACATATGTTTTTATTGTAGGCAAAGATGAGATTTCGGTTAACTTCCGCGGCGGCACATTAAGGGATTTTGTCGACGCTGTTAACCGCAGCGGACGCGATAAAGTATCCGCTTCTCTAATCGCCGTGCAGAGCGGAACAAGATCGCTATTGATTGAATCAAAANTAACAGGTTCTCAGAACAGGCTTGGATTTTCAGG
The DNA here is from genome assembly GCA_009786495.1 of Treponema sp. Next base: position 5,956 of record WQTB01000028.1, on the reverse strand, counting down.
CGACGCGGCTAGTTTTGTCACCGGCATCGGAATGATGGAAGTAAGCAGCGAATCATACAGAAACATCAGCATTACGGAAGGCTCTTTTCAAAAAAGCGGACAGAATCAGTCCGGCATATCAGTAAGCGAAGGAACGTTAAATGTAGCGCCGCTTTCAAACGCGGTAATTCCCCTTGGAATGACAGTAAGCGTCGATTCGCCTCTTGTATTAAGACTTGAAACGCAGACAAAAATTTCTTCAACTGAAAGCGTTCAGACGGATATTCCGACAGGACCTGTCGTGCCTGCCGCTTCTGTTACATACGGCGGCATAACAATAGAAAATGATCCTTCAGCGGCGCCCATGCCCGATTCAATGCCCCCTGCGGTTCCCGCGCGCCATGACGATTTAAACGTATTAAGCGTTGTATTTTCTGACGGAACATCGATGAAGCTGCCGCCGATAACAGACAGCGGCAATCCTACTCTAAGACAGTATGCGTTAGGTGAATACGCGCGCGGAAGGACAATAGTTTCGCTTAACATTGAAAACAGCAATACGCACCGCGAAGTTTCTGTCGGGAAAATTGAAATACTCGATCCCACTTCCACAACGGGCGGTCTTAAGCCGTCAAACGCGGTCTCTACGGCAAGGGACGCCATTATCACAATGGAAGGAATAGAAATTATAAGGCCTACAAACAGTATTGACGATCTTATTCCGGGTATTACCCTGAATATAAGGGGAATATCTGACAAGCCTGTCAATCTTAATATAAAAGCCGATGTAGAAGCCGTTAAAGACGCGATTATTTCTTTTATAGGCAATTACAACAGGCTAATGGCGGAAATAAACGTTCTTACGAGCACAAGAGGCGCCACAACCCCCGATCTGCCGCAGCAGACTGTCCGCGGCGATACGCGTTTAATCGACGAACTGACTTATTTAACCGCGGATGAAGCCGCGGCGATGCGGGAAAGGCTCGGCGCGTTCGGAGCGGACTCTACCCTGCTCAGCTTAAAAAACAGCCTTCAGCGGATAGTCACAGGCCCTTACACCACATTTTTAGGACGNGAGCTTTCGCTCCTTGCCCAAATCGGAATCAGCAGTAACGCAGGCGGCGCTACAGGNTATGACGCTTCACGCCTTAGGGGATATCTTGAAATAAACGAAAAGACGCTGGACGCGGCTCTTGAATCAAAAATTCCGGCGATTAAGGAATTGTTCGCTTTTGACTCTACAGGCGATCTGCTTGCGGATACCGGAGTCGCCTACAATATTGACGCTCTTGTAAATCCGTTTGTGCAGACAGGCGGAATTATATCGCTAAAAACAAGCACAATTGATTCACGCATAAGCCAGGATCAAAGCCGCATCACAACTCTGGACCGCCAGCTTGCGGCAAAGGAACAGGAACTGCGGATTCAATTCGCGCAAATGGAAGCGGCTTACGCCAGAATGGAGCAGATGTCTTCATCGCTTGACAATTTCGGACAGCAGAACAGGTAAAATTATGGAAATAAAAATCAACGGTAAAATACTGGAAGCNAAACTNGACAATGAAAACACGATAGGTGAAATTCTNGCCAGCGTAGAAAGCTGGATTACAGAGTCCGGCCACCGCATATCGGAAATAAACATAGATGGAACGGTAATAACGTCTTCCATGATGGAAGAAACGTTTAATAAAGATATTAAAGGAATAAAATTAATTGATATAGAAACAAACGCCATAGCTGAGCTGACGGCNGCATGNCTTATGAACCTTTGCGAAGATATCAAAGAGTATGAAAGTTTNAGTTTTGAAAAGAAAAATGAATTCTTTGANGAATGGGATAAAAGCGCGGCTGCCGCTTTTTTAATTACAGAGATACCGGATTTATANGCGTTTTGCGTAAGCGCTTTTTCAAGAGGCGACATGACGGCAGCCACATTATTGTCCGTAACTGAAGAAATCCAGCGCGAAGTAAATGATCCGTTAAAGGAATTTAACGCATTAGAGCAGATCATAAACGAGATATGCGAAAGATTGATCAGCCTGCCCCTTGATATTCAAACAGGCAAGGATTTACAGGCAGCGAAAACCATCCAGATTTTTTCCGCGGCTGCAGAAAAATTGTTCAGGATATTCAGGCAGCTTGATATTCAGGGCTATATGTCAAAAGCAGCCGGCGGAAAACCGCTTCCGTCCCTGATTTCGGAATTCGGAAAAATTATTAAAGAACTCCTTGAGGCATATGAAAAAAAAGATTATATTCTTGTCGGAGATTTGACTGAATATGAAGCGTCTCCAAAACTGAAGGAATTGTATTCAGTTATGAAAGAAAATTGCAAAAATACCGAGGCGCTTCAGAGTAAAATATGATTGGCTTATTTCCGCTGCAAACATCCATAGATAATTTCGCGCTGGATTCTTCGGTTGATCCTGTAAGTCTTATTATCGGCGGCTCTGTCCTTGCCGCTTTTATTATTGTAATTGTTATAATTAACGCAAAAAAAGGCACAGGCGTAAGCAGGAAGCAGGGAGGCGGCGGCTCAAGCCCGCAGCCGGCTTCGTCAGGAATTTTATCCGGTTTTAAACTGCGCAGCCTTGCCAGAAACATCGGGCTTAACAGCGAGCAGACAAAAATGCTTGATTATGTTTTCCGGATGGACATGGTGACAGATCCGGAAAAATCAATATCAACCCCCGCTCTTTTAGACAGGCATTTCAGGAAAACGTACAGGGTTTTGGAGCAATCAACCCCGCAGAAGGAAGCCCAGCACAAGCTTGTCGTCTTGTTTTCCACAAGGAATATGCTGGAGAACAGCGTTATAGGGGGTATTAGTTCTACCCGCCAGTTAAAGGAAGACTCAACCCTTGTCATTACATCCGGCAAGGACAAGTTAAATGTAAATGTTATAAGCCCCAAAGGTGATTATCTGCTTGTTGAAACGCCAAGGAATGTGCTTGGAAGCCAGATTAAAATAGCAAGAGGCACAAGGCTTACAGTAATGTATTTTAATAAAAGCAATAAAGGTTTTTCTTTTGAAACGCGCGTTGTCGGTTATATAAGCCATAACGGGCATCACAGCATGCAGCTTGCCCATTCCAACCAGATGAGATTTTTGTCCCAAAGACGTTACCGCAGAAGACAGGGTTCTATTGCGTGTTTTATGAATTTGGTGTATGTTGAAGGTAGCGGAAAAAAACAGCGGCTGATTGTGGACAAGCGCAAGCTGGGCGGAAATATCGCTGATATTTCCGTAGGCGGATGTTCAATAAAAATCATGGCCCCCGTTCAGGTCGGAGCCAGATTCAAAATTGAATTCCCGCTTGGCGATGTCAATGTAGCCGCGCTGGGACAGGTGTTAAGATCAAACAGAACGGGTATGTCTACAATCGTTCATATCAGGTTCTTAAGGGTCTCTGTAAGGTCCATGAATATAATTAACGCTTATGTATACGAATACGGACGTGAATAAATTTTAGGAAGGGCAATTATGAAAATTATTACTATTAAAGACATGATCAGAAAAGATGTCCCTATATACTACCGAAAATTATACACCGGCGTAGCGGTTATTGATTTTAACGCGACTCCCCAAAATTTCCGCGTTGATTTTTCCATCGAATACAAGCCGACAGGCCAGAAAGATATTAACATTTCTTTTATTGACAATATTGATTATCCACTTGTTCCTGTGACAAAAGAATTAAAAAATTATATTTTAGAACTGGAAACCGCAGGTGGGCTCCCGGATTAATAGCGAAATCATTTCCAATTCTCCCGAAGAAACAGTTTTAGCAGGAAAAAAAATCGCGGCGTTATTAGAAAAAGGTTCCGTTGTGGCGCTTACAGGTACGCTCGGAAGCGGTAAAACAAATCTTGTTAAAGGCATCGCAGCGGGTCTTGGAATTGATGACAATATTACAAGCCCGACATATACAATCATAAACGAATATAAAATTGAAAAAGAAGATATAATATTTTATCATATTGACGTTTACAGACTNAAAGGCGACAGTGACTTTGAAGACATTAACGGCCCGGGGATAATCGGGTCTGACGGAATTTCTGTAATAGAATGGAGCGAACGCATTCCCGGTTCTCTTCCNGAAAACAGAATTACCGTTAATATCGAAATAACAGGGACAACGTCCAGAATCATAAAAATAACAGGATGAATGTTCATGAATTTACTTGCGATTGATTCAAGCGCGTCGGTATTTTCCGCCGCGGTATGCAGCGGAGAAAAAATCTTTAGTATCGAAAAAGAAGCCGTCATGAAGCAGACCGAGTTTGCAATGGACATCATCGGCAGCGTAATGAAAAAAGCGTCGCTTCTGCCGCGGGATTTACAGGGCGTTTTGTGTACAGGCGGGCCCGGCTCATTTACAGGATTAAGGATCGGTTATTCAATTGCGAAATCACTGGCATTGTGTCTTTCAATCCCGTTTGTGCCTGTTCCGACGCTTGATTGTATCGCAGCCGCAATTTTCAATCATGAAGAAAATAAAAATATTATTATAATGCCTGTAATACAAGCCAGAAAAAATTCGTTTTTTTTTACTTTTTTCCGCGGCAATGAAAGGTTTACCGGCGTCATAGAAGACTCGCCTTTAGAAATATACGAAGAAATTAAATGGATTAATAAATCTTTACCCAAAAAAATTATAATCACAGGCAGCGCATCGGATCTTCTTTATAGTCTGCTTCCTGAAAAATCCGGAATAGTAAGTATTTTTAATCCTGAAGGCGCGTCTTTCGCAAAAGAAGCCCTAGCCATTGCAAAAATAAAAAAATTAATGGATAATGATAATACCGCATATTTATACTCAGGCCCCGAATATTTCAGATTGACAGACGCGGAAGCAGAACTTGCATTGCGAGGAAAAAGACATGAATTACNTGATTGACGAAGAGCTTGAGTCCCTTGAGGATTCACAAGATTTNGACAGCGTTGAGGAAATCATTGAAGAAACAAATGATTCGCAAGGCATGATGTTGTCATCATCTTACGCTCCGTTTAAAGCAAGTATTTTTCCTGTTTTGATTATTAATAAGCAATTAAAAATTATTTATTCCAATAAATCCTGCGAACAGATATTTATTAGTTTTAAAAATCTTCCAGGAAAATATTTTTTTGATATATTCGGCAAGGCTTTCGCGATAGAAGACGCAAGAAAAATTAGGGATACAATTTTAAACGGCGGCAACGGATTTTCATGGAAAGGAACAGCCCAGTTAAAAACACGCGATACAGTATCCGTGCAGATCAGGGTGTATATCTTCCCGCTTGAAATGGATTTAAGCGTTCCAAGCGATTTTGTCGTGATGTTTGACGATTTTACAGAAGAAAACAAAAAGCTTTTACGTTCTGTCTTTCTTTCGCTTCTTGAAGCTTCAAAATTGAAAGATAACGACACAGGAAAGCACATTATCCGCGTGAACGAGTATTCAAGGCTTATCTCGCAGGAGCTGTTTAAAATAGGCGGCGAAAATTACAAAAGGATTGACGCGGATTTTATCGACAACATCGGGTTTCTCGCGGCGATGCACGACGTCGGAAAAATCGGAACGCCGGATGATATCTTAAACAAGGAAGGACCGCTTACAGACTGGGAATGGGCGGTAATGCGCGAACATACGAAAAACGGCGCGTTCATTCTTTCAACATATCCAAACCCGATGGCAAAGGAAATCGCCCTGTCGCATCACGAGAAATGGAACGGCTCAGGCTACCCGTTCAGGCTTGAAGGCGATATGATTCCGCTTGCGGCAAGGATTGTCACAATTACCGATGTTTACGACGCCCTGCGCATGGAACGCAGCTACAAACCCGCGCTAAGCCATGAAGTATCAGTGGAAAAAATAATTGACGGAAGCGGAACTCATTTTGATCCGAAATTAATCGAAGTGTTTAAAACAATCACTTTTGAGTTTGAAAAAATTTATAAAGACCACGCTGATTGATCAACTTGCCTGTTTTTTT
>WQTB01000027.1 GCA_009786495.1 Treponema sp. | reverse complement strand
TTATTTATCATATTACTTTTTATCAAATATGAACACGCTAGGCAGCGCCGGATTTTGAAGGTGCTTATGCGCTTCTTCAAGATGAAGGGAAGCGCAAATATCCTGCGGATCGGCGGCAAGAACTTTTTCAAAACGCTGAATGGCGGCGGCGTAATCTTTCATGTGATATTTGCGCACGCCAGATTCAAAAACTTCCTTGGTGGCAAGGCGGAACTTTTTTTCTTTCGCGGGAAGCGCGTCCAGCATATCAAACAAACCGACAACTTCGTTAACACCCGCAGCCTGCACCATGCCGATAAACCTGTAGTTAAATTCAGCTTCATGTCCGGCAAGCTGGTTTAAAGTATCGCGGGTAATCAATAAACCGGAAGCGGTCTGCTTTGTAAGGCTTTCAACGCGGGAGGCGAGATTGACGTTAGCTGAAATAACAGTGCTTGAAAGCCGTTCGTTTTCGCCCACAATTCCCATCATGACAGAGCCTGAATGGATGCCGATGCCGATGTTTATTCCGTCCACTCCGATTTTTACGCGCGTGCTATTGTCAACCACAATCATCTGGTACAGTTCAATGCCCGCCTGCACGGCTTCCTTTCCGTTCGGGAAAAGCGCCATAGCCGCATCGCCTATGTATTTATCAACAAAGCCGTTGTACTTGCGTATGATGGGACCTGCGATGCCAAGTATTTCATTTATAAAAACAAAATTTTCCCGCGCCGTCATCATTTCCGAATTAACGGAAAAATATCTGATGTCAAAAAACAGTACGCTGATGTCGCGCTGCACATTGTCGCCGAGCTTCATTTTTGTAATGTCAGAAACGCCCAGATGTTCCATAAACTGAACTGGCACAAATCTGATTGTGGATTCGTTAAGGCGCGTTATGCGATCAAACTGGATATGGAGTTCTTCCGCCATGCTGTTAAGCCCGTGGCTCACCCTGCCAAGTTCGTCGCGCGCGACATACGAAATGCGCGCAGTTCTGTCCCCGCTTGCGATTGTATGCAGAACCTTTCCGACTGCGGAAAGCTGTTTTATAATCAAAGATATTAATACACAGAGTACAATAAGTATAATCACGCATACAGCCGCGACGATGAGCGCTACATCTCTTTTTAAATTCTGATTGACAATTTCATAGCCTGTCATGTCAAGCCCGATTTCGAACATCCCGGAAATTTCTCCTGCGCTGTTGTAAACCGGCACTTCCGCGGCCGCCCAGTTTCCGTTGTGTTCTTCAAAAATGAAAGTAAGGGATTCGCCTCTCATGAACGCGTCGTAATCTTCGCCTTCCAGCATTTCTACAGGATGGAAAAGGTTAAGCTCTTCGCAGGATGTTACGATGTTGTATTCAAAATTGCTTCCCGCGTAAACCGCGGCGCAGAAACTTCTGTTCCAGTTATCAAGATTATGCCCGATTACTTCCCTTATAAAAACCAGAAGACGTTTAAATTCATCGCTGTGAAAATCTTTTATCGATCTGATTTTATCAAGATCGTCGCCATCGATCAATTTTGACGACAGCACGGCAAACCCTGTCATTTCATTGAATAAAGCTTCATTCAGCCTTTCTGTCATCATGTTAAACGTCACGGTGAACACGATGATGAAGGCAATCACTAAAAGCGGAATAATAACGACAGTCTGCTTTACAAATAACGAGATGTAAAAATTCAATATTCCGATGAACAAAATACAAAGACCCGCGATCAAAGATATAATTCCAAGCGCCATTGAAATCTGAACGGCGGCAATGCGGATTCTTTCAGCTAACGGAAGAATTAAATCATCGTCATAAATTGTAAAACTATATCCGTCATACAGCCAGACTGTTTCTCCGAAGACGCCTGCGAATATATTTCCGTGAAAGCCGAAATCCTTAAGCGCAGGCCCTTCGCCTTCCGCTATCAACGGCCTGAAATGCTCTTCCGGTACGATTCGCTGCAGGCTGCCGTCCGCCCTGATTCTGAAAATCGCGTTAGACGCCATATCAAAAAAAACAAGACTGCCGCCCGCTTCATAATAAATATGCCAGGGGAGAATGCCGCCTTCGTCAAGGTTCCAGTTAAACGAAGCGCGAAGCTCCGCCTGCCTGTTTTGCACTTCGTAAATGTCACCGTCTCTAAGGACATAGGCGTAATTATTAAAATCTTTTTGAACAAGTTTCGCTACTATAAAATTTTCTATTACGCTGCCGTCCGGCATTCTGCCTGACAGCACAACTGTTTTAAGATCGTCGCGGTAAGTATCATACTGATACAAAGTTACAATTTCCTTTTCTGTTTTTGAAAACGTCAGGATGCCGTCGTCGCAGCGGAAAGAGCCGAACTGATAAAAAAGCCGCGGGTTGGAATAAACATCATCATAGCTCACGCTTAAAATTTCTTTAATAAATTGTCCGCGGTTATCGTATTTTCTGATAATTTCACGTTTTGTTAAAAGCGCGTCGTACTCCGCTTCTATCGCGTATACATACAAGTTTCCGGTGTTATCAATAACGGCGTCTATAATGCGGATGTATTCTTCGAACTTGTCAATTTCGATTGTGTAATGAATATTGCCGTCGGGATCCATGCAGACAAGGCGGAAGGACCCGTTGTCAATAACATAAAGATTTCCGTCTTTTTCGAATTTCGCCATTGCGGGTGCGACAAATGAAGTTGTCTGCTGAAAAGGTTTATAGTTTAACACGCCGGAATTAAAGAAAACCAAGAGCCCGCAAATGAGAAAAACGATCATGCAGATTGTAAATAATAACCACTGCGCGGACTTTTTCATACATTATTATATTAATATATATTTTGACAGGTGTACAGGTATTATAGAAGATAAAATTATTTTTTATCAAAAATAAACACGCTCGCCAGCTCCGGGTTCTGAAGATGATTGTGGGCTTCTTCCAAATGAAGCGAAGCGCAGATATCCTGCGGATCGGAAGCAAGCACCTTTTCAAAACGTTGAACCGCGGCGGCGTAATCCTTCATGTGATATTTGCGCACGCCTGATTCAAAAACTTCTTTTGTGGCAAGGCGGCAATTTCTTTCCTTTTCGGGAAGCGCGTCCAGCATGTCAAATAAACCTGTTACTTCATTAACGCCCGCNGCCTGTACCATGCCGATAAANCNGTAGGANAATTCATTTTCATGGCCCGCAAGCTGATTCAGCGTATTGCGCGTAATTAAAAGGCCTGACGCGGTCTGCTTTGTAAGGCTTTCAACGCGGGACGCAAGATTGACGTTAGCTGAAATGACAGTGCTGGAAAGCCTTTCGTTCTCGCCCACNATGCCCATCATGACGGAGCCCGAATGAATTCCGACTCCTATGTTGATGCCGTCAACCCCGATTTTTACGCGGGTGTCTTCGTCAATTACAATCCGCTGATAAAGTTCGATTCCGGCGCGGACAGCGTCGATGCCGTTTGTGAAAAGCGCCATTGCCGCGTCCCCGATATATTTATCCACAAAGCCGCTGTGTTTGCGTATAATCGGGCCTGCTATGCCGAGTATTTTATTAATAAACTCAAAATTTTCCCGCGCCGTCATCATTTCCGAATTAACGGAAAAGTAGCGTATATCAAAGAACAGCACGCTGATAACCCGCTGCACGCTGTCGCCAAGTTTCATATTTGTAATGTCGGAAACGCCCAGATGTTCCATAAATTGCACCGGCACAAATCTGATGGTCGATTCATTTAACGTTGTTATGCGATCAAACTGAAACTGCAGTTCTTCCGCCATGTTGTTAAGGCCCTTGCTCACCTTGCCAAGTTCGTCGCGCGTAAGAAAAGGCACGCGGGCTGTGCGGTCGCCGCTTTCGATGTTATGCAAAACTCTGCCGACCGCCGAAAGACGCCTTACAATCAATGAAATTAAAATGCAAAGCGCGGCTAAAATTACAACGCATACGCCCGCTACGATAAATGACACGTATCTTTTAAGCCTGTGCTGTTGATCTCGTAGCCTGTCATGTCAAGTCCGATTTCCAGTTTGCCCGCTATTTCTCCGGCGCTGTTGTACACAGGCGTATTCGCGAATGTCCATGTGCCGTTAAAAAGCTCGGTCGTCACTATAATGGGTTCGCCGTTTATCAATTTATGGTAATTATCGCCTGTAAGCGGCTCGTCCGTGCGGAACAAATTCCATTCTTCTTCAGAAATTACCACGATGTATTCAAAATTGGCGCCTTTATACAACGCCGCATAATAAGCCCTGTTCCAGGGATCGGCGTTGTACCCGACCATTTCTTTTACAAGAACAGACAGTCTTTTGTATTCATCGCTGTGAACGTCTTTGATCGAATTAATTTTATCAAGATCGTCTCCGTCTACAAGTTTTGACGATAAAATTGTTTTTGAAATCATTTCGTTGTAAAGCGCGTGATTTAACTGTTCTGTCATTATGTTAAATGTAATGGTAAAAACGATAAAGAACGCGATAATCAAAAGCGGAATAATAAGGACAGTAAGTTTTATAAAAAGCGAAATGTATCCTTTTAATATGCCGATAAATAAAATGCAAAAACCGGCGATGAAAGCGGCGGCCGCAAGCACTGCCGCGATCTGAGAAATTATTATGCGGACCCTTTCTCCTGCCGGAAGCAAAAGTCCTTCATTGAAAATTTTAAAATCATAGCCGTCGTAAAGCCAGACTGTTTCTCCGTAAATTCCTGCGAAAGTGCTTCTGTAAAAACCAAAGCCTTTAAGGGCCGCTGTTTCTCCCTGTTCTTTCAGCGGCTGAAAAAAACGCGGCGGAACAACATGCTGCAGGCCGTTATCTGCAATGCGGTATATCGCGTTAGACGCCATATCAAAAAAAACAAGGGCATTAGCGCCGGAAGCGGAGTTCCCGGGCGAAGCTGCGGACGTATCATAAAAAATAAACCAGGGAATGATTCCGCCGCCGGAAAGGTTCCAGTCAAATGACGCGCGCAATACGGGTTCGCCGCCGTTAATGACTTCATAAATATCGCCGTCGCGCAGTACATAGGCGTAATTTCGCATATCCTTTAAGACAAGCTGCGCGACCATAAAATCTTCGATGGGCCTGCCCGGCAGATATTCATGAATTTCCGCNGACTGCAGGGTATCGCGGAACGTATCGTACATATGCAATGTAACTTTATTTTTTTCTGTTTTAGAAAAAGTAAGAATGCCNTTTTCGTATCTGAATGAACCAAATTGATAAAACAGCCTCGGGTTATCGTAGTCCGGCACGTTATCATAACTTATGCTTAAAATTTCTTTAATAAAATTTCCGCGGTTATCGTATTTTCTGATCATCTCGCGTTTTGTTAAAAGCGCGTTGTATTCCGCTTCTATTTCATAAAGGTAAAGATTGCCGGCATCGTCAATCGCGCCGTCAATTATGCGGTTATATTCATCGATTTTATTTATATCGATTGTGTAGCGTACATCGCCGTTTGGCTCCAGACAGACAAGGCGGAACGATCCGTTGTCAATTACATAAAGCCTGCCGTCTTTTTCAAATTTCGCCATGGCCGGCGCATCGATAAAAGTTGTCNGCTGAAAGGGTTTCATGCNTAAAACGTCAGAATTTAGAAAAACCAAAAACCCGAAAATGAGAAACAACACCATGCATATGGCAAACAAAAGCCATTGCGCCGATTTTTCCATGGTTAATATTTTAATATATATTTTATTTTATGTACATATTTTTTCTTTATGACAAATTAATTAAGCCGTCAGTAATAATTTTATGATTTTAAAATCTTTGGATTTAACAATTTTTCAATTAAAAAGGCGAAGCCTTTCGGCCCCGCCTTTTTTATTTTAATTTAACTATGGAGCTTACACGCAGCGTAAACTCCAAAATAAAAATCGCGCGGCGATTTTTATTAGTAGTCCATTCCGCCCATACCGCCCATTCCGCCGCCCGGCATTGCAGGAGGATCTTTCTTTTCGGGGATGTCGGTGATGGCGCATTCTGTCGTTAAAAGCAGGCTCGCGATGGAAGCGGCGTTCTGCAGCGCGGAGCGCGTTACTTTCGCCGGGTCGATGATACCGGCTTTCATCATGTCTACCCATTCCATTTTAGCCGCGTCAAAACCAACGCCTTTCTTTTCGTTTCTCGCCTTTTCCGCGATGACAGCTCCGTCAAGACCCGCGTTTTCCGCGATCTGGCGGATGGGTTCTTCAAGAGCGCGCTTTACAATCTTAAAGCCGACAAGTTCGTCGTCCGTAAGNCCTGAAGTGTCAGACTTGTCAAGCGCGATTGCCGCCTGAATCAGCGANACNGCGCCGCCGGGGACAATGCCTTCCGCGATTGCCGCGCGTGTTGCAGATAACGCGTCTTCCACGCGGTGTTTCTTTTCTTTCAGTTCTACTTCTGTGGCCGCGCCGACATTGATAACCGCTACGCCGCCCGCGAGCTTCGCAAGCCTTTCCTGAAGTTTTTCGCGGTCGTAATCGCTTGTTGTATCTTCAATCTGGGCTTTGATCTGGGCGATTCTGTCTTTGATTTTTTTCTGATCGCCCGCGCCGTTAATGATTGTGGTGTTGTCTTTATCGATCTTGACTGTCTTTGCCTTGCCGAGCATATCGATGGTTGTGTTTTCAAGTTTGTAGCCGAGCTCTTCCGAAATTACTTCGCCGCCTGTAAGGATGGCGATGTCTTCCAGCATTGCCTTGCGGCGGTCGCCGAAACCGGGAGCCTTAACCGCGCATGTGCGCAGCGTTCCGCGGATAAAGTTTACGACAAGGGTTGAAAGCGCTTCGCCGTCGCAGTCTTCCGCGATGATGAGCAGNGGCTTGCTTGTCTGGTGGACTTTTTCAAGCAGCGGAAGCAAATCCTTCATGCTGGAAACTTTTTTATCATGGATNAAAATATAAACGTCTTCATAAACGCTGGTCATTGTGTCGCGGTCTGTGACAAAATACGCNGAAATATAACCGCGGTCAAACTGCATACCTTCGACAAATTCNATCGANGTATCCATTGTCTTGGATTCTTCAACGGTGATTACGCCGTCTTTGCCGACATTTTCCATCGCGTCAGCGATCGTGTTTCCGATTTCCGTGTCATTGTTCGCGGATACCGAAGCGACGTGGGAAATTTCTTCCTTGTCTTTTATGTCTTTNGAACTCTTTTTGATTTCTTCAACAGCGATATTAACCGCTTTGTCGATACCGCGNTTAAGCTCAAGGGGGGTCATTCCCGCGGCGACTGATTTAAGTCCTTCCTTGACAAGCGAATACGCCAGCACTGTCGCTGTGGTGGTTCCGTCTCCGGCTACGTCATTTGTTTTTGTGGCTACTTCTTTCAGCAGCTGCGCGCCCATATTTTCATAAGGATCGGCAAGTTCCACTTCTTTCGCTACAGATACGCCGTCTTTTGTCACTGTAGGCGCGCCGAATTTTTTGTCCAGAAGGACATTGCGGCCTTTCGGTCCCAGTGTTACCTTAACGGCCTTTGAGATCTGCTCAACCCCGGACAGCAGTTTGCGCCGGGCTTCTTCGTTGAACAACAACTGTTTTGCCATAATCTTTCTCTCCTCTTGTTATTACCGGTCCTTTCAGCGTTTTCCGGCATTAATTAATTGATTGCGGGCATGAAACCATACCCGCCTATAAAATTATCAAATTTTTCCATTGTCCGCAATAGGGGGAGTCAAAGCGGGAATCAGCAGTTCGGCAAGGGTGGCGGCTTCGCCTTCTGTCAAGGTGACGCCTTTGCCCATTTTTTCATGATTCGGCGCCCAGTCCCTGATATCAAGCTTGGGAGCCCTGCCGCTCCATGAGACTAGATTCAGCTCCTTCTGCCATCCGCTTTTTTCGCCTGAAATTACCCCGAAATGCTTAACTATTTCAAAACTAAAATTGTCCATGCAATACCCCTTTTATAAATCAGTATATATAGTAGAATCAATATAGAATATAAATAATCTTCTTGATAAAATATACCTGCTGATGTATAATCTTGTCAAAGTGATAAAATTCCGTTCCCAGAAGGAGGGGCCGATGAAAAAATATCTGATTTTGTTTATTACGATTGCGGCAGCTATATCAATTTCCTGTAAATCAACNCCGGAAGAAGTTGAAGAAAGCTCTTTAAGCGCCCAAACATCAACTACGACAACGCCGGCATCTTCGACAACGACANCNCCGGCTGATACATCCGGTCTTACGCCTGACGCGCTTCAGGCAAGGACGAAGGCGCTGGATTTCTATGCCAATTCTTATTTCCCCAGCGAATGGGAAGCGATTGAGGCTTTGCCCGCTTCGGCAAGAACTGCCGCGGCTTATAACGAAATTTTTGAAAAGACCCGCCCGCTTTACGCGCAGCGCATGGAAGATGAAATTCTTCTAACCAGAGAAGAATTAATCGCTACAGGGTTTACTTCGTATTATCCCGAATACCTTAAAAACGCGGATCAGAAAGCTCTTGCCGCCCTTGATCAATATGAATCGCAGGATTATTACGCCGCAAGGGATACAGCCACGCAGGCTTTAAAAGAATACGAAACCATGCTGCTTGGCGCGAAGACCTATCAGAAAAGGGAAGAACTTGTAGGCACAGGCCTTAATAATTATTTCCAGGANCATCTTGACAGGGCGGACGCGCTGGCTTTTACGGCAGCTGATCAATATGAAGCAGGCAATGTTTCCGCAGCNTCGCAGACAGCGGAAAACGCGTTTAACGAATACGACACCCTNCTGACAGGCGCGCATATCTACCTGATCAGGCAAAGCATCACAGACCTTGGTCTTGAAAAACACAGTCAGGACAGNTTTAACGCGGCGGATGAATTTTTCCGCAAAGGTATCGCGGAGTATAACGCCGGAGACAGNNCAGCCGCAATTAAAAGCGCGGAAGAAGCAAGAAACCGGTATAATGTAGTATTATCGGAAGGCATGGTGTTTTACGCGGCNGACAAAAGAACCGCCGCGTCAAATGAAAGGCAGCTTGCCATTGCCGAAAGGGCCGATATCGCGTCGCGTGAATATTTCCGCGAAGCCGATTCGCATCTTGCGGAAGCTGAACGGCTTTATACGGCGGGAAGCTACACTGACGCCGCTTCGGCGTTTACATACGCGGAAGCCATGTTCGCGATTTCAAGACAGGACGCGGTTTACAAACGCCATATCGCCGAAGAAAGAATCAGAGAAGCCCAGGAAGTTATCGAAAGCAGTAGTTTGTCAGCTATGGAAGCTGGTAGAATATTAGAAGGAGGTTCAAGATGATCAAAAAGATTTCATTCGCAGTGTTAATAACCCTTTTTATCGCTGTTACTGCGTTTGCGCAAAGTGATGATNTGTTTTTTAAAGTGCCCGTGTTTAAGCAGATTTCAACTTACGCGGCAGCTGTTCCCGGCGANGCGGATTACATAATTCCCTACGGAATTGTTAATAATGACCATTATCTGCGCAGTCTGGAACTTACGGCTCTTGCCCAGAATATGTTTGATTTCGGTCAATATGATGTCGCAATTGCTTCCGCCGAAGAAGCGATTAGGGAAGCGAGACTTTCCGACATGTATGTTTCCGAACAGCTGATTACGGAAGCGGATCGCCTTTTTACATGGGCNAACACAAGCGGCATTCCCGCGTCGCATCCTTATTATTACAGCGTCAGCAGGGAATATTATGAAATGAGCCTTACATCCTACAGAACCGAAGAATGGAGCGACGCAATAGAAAACGCGATTAAATCGATTGATATTCTTGCGGCGCTGCAGTCCGGCAATACTCCCCGCGTGCCAAGCGGAGCGTCATTGCCCGCAAGTTATACTGTAAGGTCGTGGGCGATTTACGGCGATTGTCTTTGGAAGATCGCTTCGTTCCCGTGGGTTTACAATGACGCCAGCAGATGGCCTGAACTTTACGAAGCCAACAAAGCAAGAATGCCGCAGCCTGACAATCCTAATTTAATTCTTATCGATTTTGTTATAAACATTCCCGGCGAAAACCGCAGCGGAATGTGGGATTGGAGCCAGAGTTCGTTATACGGTTATTAATCCGGCTGTCTTAA
>WQTB01000026.1 GCA_009786495.1 Treponema sp. | reverse complement strand
CGTTCGGGGAAAGTTGTTCTTCCGCCTCCGGGCGGCGACGTTATCGGCAGAAGAAGGCTCGATACTCATTTTCTTGTGCTGACAGAGCTTGGATCAAAAGTAAAGGTGAGTAACACATTTACTTTTAGCGCGAGATCGCTTACAGGCGCGGATATTTTTCTTGACGAAGCTTCTGTAACAGCTACAGAGAACGCGATCATGGCGGCGGTTCTTGCCAAAGGTAAAACAATTTTAACTAACGCGGCGAGCGAACCGCACGTTCAGGATTTATGCAATATGCTTGTTTTGATGGGCGCGAAAATCGAAGGGATCGGCTCCAACATATTAAAGATTGAAGGCGTTAAAAAACTTTCAGGCTGCGATTTTGAAATCGGCCCGGACTTTATGGAAGTGGGTTCCTTTATCGGCCTTGCAGCCGTTACAGGNGGNGATCTTCACATTGTCGGAGCGAGNGCGCAGGATATGCGCCCCGCGAAAATCGCGTTCGGAAAACTTGGAATTGTNTGGGCTCATGAAGGAAACATAATTCATGTGCCTAAAAATCAAAGCATGGAAGTAAACCACGATCTTGGCGGAATGATNCCAAAAATTGACGACGCTCCCTGGCCCGGGTTTCCCCCCGATCTTATCAGCATAATTATAGTTGTCGCGACGCAGATAAAAGGAACTGTTTTAATACATGAAAAAATGTACGAGTCGCGGATGTTTTTTGTCGATAAACTGATCGGGATGGGCGCGCGGATTGTGTTATGCGATCCGCACCGCGCTGTCATTTCAGGGCCGACAAAACTGCACGGCTCTGAATTGATAAGCCCTGATGTGCGCGCCGGTATGTCGATGCTGATCGCGGCGATGGGCGCGGAAGGAAAGAGCGTTATACGCAATGTGTATCAGATAGAAAGAGGCTATGAAAATCTTACGGAAAGGCTTTCGTCACTTGGCGCGCAGATAGAGCGTATTAATTAATGAATAGGTAAGATTTTCCATATATATGAAACTTGTTACAGCGGCCAGGATGAGGGAGATCGAAAAAAAAGCGGAAAAGGAGTACGGCATCCCTTCAATTCTGCTGATGGAAAACGCCGCCGTAAAAATTACAGAACACTGCGTCAGGGTGTTAAGCGAAATCAATAATCCCAGAGTATTGATTGCCTGCGGATCGGGAAATAACGGCGGCGACGGATTCGCAGTTGCCCGCTATCTGCATGTTAAAGGAATAGATGTCAGGATTATTTTAATCGGCGATACAGAATCCGTAAAAGGGGACGCCGAAGTAAATCTCAAAATAATAAAAAAGTTAAACATTCCGGCAGATATTCTTAAAACCGGAGAAAAGGCGTCTCTGTGCGCGAATTCATTGCAAAAATATGATTTAATAATTGACGCTATTTTCGGCACAGGACTTTCGCGTAACATTGAAGGCGGCGCTAAACAATTAATTGAAACGTTAAATAAAAACGCGAAATATGTCATATCAGTTGACATTCCATCTGGAGTTCATTCCGATACCGGGCGGATAATGGGCTGCGCTGTGAAAGCCAATGAAACGATTACGCTCGGTTACGCGAAAACAGGGCTTTATCTGTATCCCGGCGCGGAGTATACAGGTAAAATAAGCATCGAAGACATCGGAATACCGCCGCAGATACAGATACAAGCAATTGAAAAAAATGAAATGAACAAGATTGAAAATGAAGCGTTTACTGCTAATATTTTCGCAGAAGACGATATTCTAAATATTTTGCCTTTAAGAAAAAAAAGATCAAATAAAGGCGATTTTGGCAAGGTGACGGTCTTCGCGGGATCAGATGAAATGCCAGGAGCTGCTGCGCTTGCATGCAGCGCGGCTTACATGACAGGCTGCGGGCTTGTGCGCGCCTGCGTCACTGCGCATACATCTGATGTTATCCACAAATGGCAGCGTGAAGTTGTTACGTGCAATGTTATTGAAAAAAACGGGATGTATTGTAAAGAAAGCCTAATGAATTTTTCCGCTAATAAAAATAAAAGCGTAAAAAATTTAACGGAAGAAATTAACAGTTCAAACGTAATTGTACTTGGCCCCGGTATTGGCAGGAGCGCAGGTGTAACAGAATTTATTTTAGAATTTCTTGATACCGTCAAAGTTCCTGTCATCATCGACGCTGACGCTCTTTTCGCGATCTCAGAAAATGTAAATATATTAAAAACATTAAAAGCGCCTTGCGTTATAACTCCGCATCCCGGCGAGATGAGCAGATTAACATCTCTTTCAGTTCCGGAAATTCTTGACGACATAGCAGGCACAGCGTTAAATTTCGCAAAGGAATTTAATGTGATAACGCTTTTAAAAGATGCGCATACAGTAATCGCAAGCCCTGACGGTGAAATTAATATCAATATAACAGGGAATAACGCTCTTTCAAAAGCGGGAACAGGCGACGCGCTCTCCGGAATAATCGCAGGCTTTGCGTCGCAAATTTGCGGGAAATCAATGGAACGCAATAATAAAGAATTAATTAAAAATATTTTTAACGCGTGTATTCTTGGCGCGTATTTTCACGGCATAGCTGCAGAAGCGGCATGTTTAGAAAAATCAATTTACAGCGTCACTGCTTCTGACGTAATTAATAAAATCCCTGTTGTAATGATGAATAAAAAAATATAAAATAATCGATAATAAATTGATTAAAATAAAATAATTAACATGGGATAAACGGGGGATATAAATGGATTTATTTACACTGGGCGCGTTTGCGATCCTGTTTCTTTTGATTATTCTGATTCTTGTTAAATTGTATACGGGAAAGGCGGCGGACATGACGCCGCAGCTTATCGATTTAAGAAATCAAATTGTTGAACTTAAAACCAAACAGCTTGAAAATCAAAACAACGCGCAGATGCAGCAGCAAAAACTTATAATGGATTCGCAGAATAATTTAAACTCGCAGCTTCAGCAGATGATTACCGCGATGAATCAGAATCTTAACAACACGCAAAGCAATATTTCCAAACAGCTTTCAAATTCCAGCCAGATAATCGGCGATATACATAACCAGCTTGGAAATCTCGGCAAGACTGTTCAGAACATGGAAGACATCGGAAAAAACATTTCAAATCTTCAGGACATATTACAGGCTCCCAAGCTAAGGGGAAATCTCGGCGAGTTTTTTCTTGCTGATATTCTGAAGCAGCTTTTCCCTGAAGCGAATTACGAGTTAAAACATAATTTTAACAACGGAACGCAGGTTGACGCTGTAATTAAACTCGGCGGAAACATGGTTCCTGTTGACGCGAAATTTCCGCTTGAAAGTTTTCAAAGGCTGATAAAAGCCGATAACGATGAAGACAAAAAAACTTTTAAAAAAGAATTTGTTACAAGCGTAAAAAGAAGAATTGACGAAATCGCGTCTAAATACATAAACCCCGCGGAAGGCACATATGATTTCGCCATTATGTACATTCCCGCGGAAAATGTTTTTTATGAAACCATAATAAGCGATTCTTTTACAAACAGGGAGTATGAGCTTTTAAGCTACGCTCAGGAAAAAAGGGTAATACCTGTGTCACCTAACAGTTTTTACGCGTATCTTATGGCGATTGTGTACGGATTAAAGGGATTAAACATCGAAAAGAAAGCGAAAACGATTCTCGGCGACCTTACCCAAGTTCAGGACAGATTCGCCAAATTTTACAGCGAGTACAGCACAGTCGGCAAACATCTTTCTACCGCGCTAAACAAATTCAATGACACCGCAAAAAGCGCGGAAAAACTTAACGACAGGATAGGCAAACTTACAGAACAAAAAACGGAATTGATTGATGCACAGTAACATCATAAACTCCCTTCACATCGACGCGAAAAAAATAATAGATGATGTAATCAAAGAAAATCAGCCGCAGGAAGCGGTTCGTGAAGCGCTGCAAAAGCATAAATTTTCCAAAAATATTTATCTTTTGGCGATAGGTAAAGCGGCGTGGACAATGGCGCAAGCGGCGGAAAGGGAACTTGGCGAAAGAATAAAAAAAGGCATTGTGATAACAAAATATGATCATTCGCGCGGGGATTTACAGGGAATGGAAATCATTGAAGCCGGACATCCCATATCAGATGAAAACACTTTAACCGCGGCAGAAAAAGCGATTGAGATGGCGCAGAATCTTGGAGCGGATGATGAACTTTTGTTTTTAATTTCCGGCGGGGGCTCGGCTTTATTTGAATATCCGCTTGAAGGTTTAACTCTTGATGATATTAAGCAGGTGAACTCGATGCTTCTTGCGTGCGGCGCGGACATTATCGAAATAAATATGATACGAAAACGGCTTTCGCGCGTTAAGGCGGGAAGGTTCGCGCAAATATGCAGCCCTGCAAAAGTATTTACAGTCGCGCTTTCCGATGTGTTAGGTGATAAGCTTGACTCAATAGCTTCAGGCCCTTCCGCGCCGGATTCGTCAACCGTACAGGACGCGATGAATGTGATTGATAAATACAAGTTAGATGTAAGCAGAAAAATCCTTGAGTACCTGAAAATGGAAACGCCCAAATCGCTTGATAACGCGCAATACGCGGTTACAGGAAGCGTTCGCAAACTTTGCGAAAGCGCGGCGCGCGCCGCTTTAAAACTTGGATACGCTCCCCATGTGCTTTGCGCAGAAATGAACTGTGAAGCAAGGGAAGCGGGCAGGTTTATTTCTTCCATTGCAAAAGAAATTTGCGCGCCATGCGGCGGTGATTCACAAAAAGAAAAAATTAAAAAACCATACGCGGTTATTTTCGGCGGGGAGACTGTTGTTACGCTAAAAGGAAACGGTAAGGGAGGACGCAATCAGGAGCTTGTTCTTTCCGCCGCGGAAGGCATCGCGGGACTTGAAAATATTTTAGTTTTTTCATTAAGTTCCGACGGAACAGACGGCCCGACAGACGCGGCGGGCGGAATAGCTGACGGCGCTTCATCTGCGAAATTAAAAGAAAAAGGACTAAGCCTTCGCGGAATGCTTGATAACAATGATTCGTATAACGCGTTATGCGCCATCGGCGGATTAATTAAAACAGGCCCTACAGGAACAAATGTTAATGATGTTACCGTGATCCTTGCAAAATAAACTAGCCGAGTAATCCGATAATCGCGGGAAAGGAAATAAAATTCCCAATCATGCCGCCGATGCTGGAAAGAAAAAATACAAGCAGCGCTTTTGTTATTCTGTTTCTATATATCCCTTTTATGCTTGTAATGTCTTCCGTAATGTTTTGCAAATCGGATACGCGCGGCTTTCGGAACGCAATCTGCACAAGCCCCGAAAATAAACCTACGCCGATAAGCGGATTCAGGGTCGCTATGGGCGCGCCTAAAAGCGAAACAAGAACCGCAAGCGGATGGGCAAGCGCGGCGATCGAGCCGATCGCAGCAAGNGAGCCGTTCCAAAGAACCCAGCGAAGAATCATNTCAAAGCCGACGCCGGCGCCCTTGCCGATAAACCCCGCCGCGATAAGCGCGATAATCGCCGCCGGAATAATTAAACCTGCCGCCTTTGCCCAAAAACTTTTCGGCGGTATAGTATCAAGATCGTTTACATCCGCGTCTGTTTCGCCCGAAGCGAGTTTTTCCATGTGTGAAATCATTCCCGGCATGTGGCCTGCTCCGACTACAGCCGCGATTCTCTGCGGCGCTGCCGGCGGCATTGACGTCCATATTTTCGACGCAAGATAGCGATCCCTTTCGTCTATTAAAACGGATTTCACAGCCGGAAGATAATTTGAAAGTTCGCTCATCATTCCGTCAAGCTCGTTGCGGTTTTTTAAATTTTCAATTTCCTGTTCGTTAAGTTTTTCGTTTGAAAAAGCGGAAGCGAGAAGCGATGCCAAAAGTTTTGATTTGCTAAAAAGACCGCAGCGCGCCCATGCTCTTCGTAGAGTTGTGTGCACTTCACGATCGCAGAGGCTGTATTTAATCCCCAGTTCATCCGCGGTTTCCACCGCTGTTTTCATTTCTTCGCCGGGTTTTACGCCGAGTTCATTTCCAAGACGGCGCTGAAAACCCGCAAGGACAAGGTTCGCGATTAATAAAAATCCCTTACCTTCCTTAAACACTTTTGATAAATCAAGTTTTTCCCAGCTGTCTTTCTGCGTGATCGAATTAAGCCTTGCCTGATCAAGTTCAACGCAGACCATGTCGGGTTTTTCACTGCTGATAATTCTTTTTACTTCATCAATGCTTTCGCGCGATACATGGGCTGTTCCGATAAGAAGAAATTCCCTGCCGTTTAAATTTATCGTTACAGCGCCGCTCTGCCGCGCTGCGTTTGAATCATTAATGCCATGCTTGACAGTTTCATCGCTCATTGCGCGTTCCTTATGCCAAGGCCGCGCTCGGCGAGTATTATCTCGTTCAGCCGCCATTCAAGCTGGCCCGCGGCGTCAATGTCCTGAACCATCAGATAATACCTTTCCGCAAGAGTTCTTGATCCCCTGATTTCATAATATGTTCCAAGATAAAAAAGCATCCGCGATTTTGTATAAATATTTCTTTCATTGTCAACNAGAATGGTTACATTGTTATCGCCGCTGAGATCATGAAGAAGGCGTAACATGGAATAATCAAGCGTNTTGTTCGGAGTTGTGCGTAACACCTGCGCGAGAAACGTTTTTGGGTCTGTCTGCCTGCCCGCGCGCATCCAGTTCAGCGCGGCAAGTATCGCGTAACTGTAGCTCTCGTCCCTTGGAGCCTTTGTGTAAGCTTCCAAAAACGCGTCCCTTGCGCCCGCCCAGTTTTTGTTTCTCATTCTGATTACGCCGAGCGCTTCAAACGCGAAATAATAATCAGGCTTAAGCCGGCCGAGCCTTGCGTAATCGCGTTCCGCGCCGGCATAATCGCCCAGCGCGTCTTTTATCGCCGCGCTGTANACGTACGCGATAAAATCATCCGGCGAAACATCGATTGCCCTGTCCAGATGAACCAGCGCTTCCTGCAGGCGGTTCAATTCCATTAACGTCTGGCCAAAATCGACAAGCACCCAATAATTATCCGGTTCAAGATTTACGGCTGTTTGCAAATCTTCAAGCGCGTCGGAATAATAGCCCGCTCCCTTGTAAAGCCGCGCTCTNTCGTGATANGGNCTTGCCCATTCAGGGTATAANGCAACCGCGCGGTTTAAAAGGCGTTCCGCTTCCCTTGACTCCCTGTTATANCTGTAAACAGAAGCCCTGCCGACAAGCGCTTCGCCGTTGGACGGTTCACTTTGAAGAACCCTGTCAAAATAAGTACCCGCGGCGCGCAGGTTTGAATTTATTAAATTGATGTTCGCAAGATCGATGAGCGCCCTTACATGATTCGGATTTATGCCAATTACCCTGTCAAGGAATCCCCTTCTGTCGCGATCCTTGTTTTCCAGAGCCGCGGCGTCAGCGAGCACCATCAAAGCTTCCGTGTTACTGCTGTCGGCGGCTATTACTTCGGANGCAATCCGCCTTGCGTCCGCCGGCCTTCCCGCGGCATTAAAAATATTAGCGTGCAATATTTTGATTTCAACATCGCCTGCGTGTTCGGGAGGCATTGTATTGAACAGGCTCAGCGCTGACGTATAATTTCTGGCTGCAAGATAATCCGCGATCTCAGAAAGAATATTTTCAAGCGTCTGACCGCCTGACTGGCTGTAAAGCGAAGGAATCGCCGAAAGAATCAGCAAAACCGCCAATAAACCCCTTAATATATTTTTCATGTTAGTATATAGTATACAATAAACTGTAAACTGACAAGTTACAGCGAAAAACTGCTTCCCAAGGGGTTAATTTATAAATGAGAAGGTCTTTAGCTTCACGGATTATCGTTCTTGCCGTTATTTANTGCGCCGTGTTCTGTATTCTTGTTATACTTCAATTTTCAAGGGGCGGCAGTTTTGCAATTAACGCCGGAGAAATGACGATAAGGGGACGCTACCTTCATGACTCGCAGTTAAGCTCCTACGAACTTGATTTTTTATCGGGAGAATTTCCACAGACCGAAGTTAACCCTGTTTCAGGCGGAATAAAAATTTTTTACGCAGGTCTTGAATTTAACCTTTCTGAAGAGCGCGGAAAAGGCTTTCTTTTAAAGGATTCAAACGGCGCCGATATCCCCGTTAACCCTGAAATAATGCTNATGTCAGGCGAGACAGTNCATTTTATTCTGCCTACAGGAACCATTATCGCGTTCAGCTATTCCGATACATTAAGGGGCCCGCAGCTTCAGATATCNGCGCAATTCGCGGAAAACATAAGCGAAGCTGTCATACCGATTATTCCAAGNCGATCTTCCATCGTAAGCGACGCGGGGCAGCTTGGCATCATGTACAGCGGNTCCCGTTACGCGTTTTCAAACCCCGGCCGCGAACTTGAAAACTGGCTTCTGGTTCTTACAAGCGAAAACCCGTCAATCTCTTATGTAACAAGGAGCAGGCAGAGAGCGTTTGATCCTTCAGACTTTATAATAGCCGCCGAACAAAATTATGAAGGCNGAGTCAGAAGCTGGCAGGATTCATTTTACGCAAGGTATAACCAGAACAGGTCTTTGCTTTCGAATGAAGATGATGTAACCGCGTTCCTTTCCCAGTCCCTGCAGCGCGGAAGCTATACCGCCGCGTTAAACGCAATTCCCGCGGGTTTCGCGGGCAGCCAGGCGAACGGTTTTAAATCGGCCGCCTATGTCGGCGGAATGGCCGCCGCGTACCGTCAGTTTGTCGCCGCGGAAACCGAAAAAATCAATTTGATTACGCGCCTTGCAAGGGAAAACCCGCTCGATCTTTTTTACGAAGATCATATTCTTGATTTCCTGTTTTCGCGTAACTATTCCGCGCTTGCCAATGACATTATNAATATTGTGGCGGGCGTACAGGCGCATGAAATTACCGCGAGCCACATTCCGGGNCTGTTTGAAATTTATCAGGATGTAAGACAGGGCAATCCAATCGCGCATTTAACAGAACAAATGCTTTTNATAATATCGGAAAATTTAGTGCGCACCGAAGACAGCGGCCTTGTGTTTGTAAAAGATTCACAGGACATAAACGCCCTGTACAGCATGAGACTCGGCCTTGGCCTGATTCACTGGGCGGAAGCGGAAGGACATTCCGAATGGGCGTCAGTCGGCAAATCGCTTGTGTTATCTGCAATTCAGGGCGGCGATGACGGAAAACTCTACGGCGTTTTAAGGCCCGCGGAATATTATCCAAGNGCGGCGCTTCTTACNAATGAAGGGCATTGGGCATGGACAATTGCTCAGTCGATCAGCGCGTCCACGATAGACGGCGATATTAACCTTGCGTTCACATTCCCTGTAAACATGACGCATCACGTTATCATCCGCGGAGTGCGGCAGTTTGTAAGCATTCAAATCCACGGCCAGGCATGGCGTACCGACAGTCAGTTTGAAATTTATGATTCTTCAGGCTGGGTTTATTATCCCGGCGAGCAAATCCTTGTTCTAAAACTGCGGCACCGCGAAGCTTTGGAAAATGTCAGGCTGATTTACAGAGCGCCCGCTCCCGCTCCGGTTATAACGCCGCCGGTTGAAACTCCGCCGGCTGTGCCTGAAACGCCTGGCGAAC
The DNA here is from genome assembly GCA_009786495.1 of Treponema sp. The sequence continues at coordinate 491 of WQTB01000026.1, read as the reverse complement.
CGGAAGAAGCGCCGTACAGTTATTATTATTAATATTGTTTATATTCATATTTTTTAATATACTTCAGTCATGGCGTTTACTTTTTTCAACACACTTGGACGCGAAAAACAGGTTTTCAATCCGGTTCATGGCGGAAAAACGGCGGGTTTTTACGGATGCGGGCCGACAGTGTACAATTACGCGCATATCGGAAATTTGCGCGCTTATGTGCATCACGACGTCCTTGTAAGATCGCTTCGCAGGGCAGGCTATGATATAAATCATGTCATGAATATCACCGATGTAGGCCATCTTTCCGATGACGCCGATGGCGGCGACGATAAAATGCTGAAGTCCGCGGAAGAGCGCGGCAAAAGCGTGCTTGAAATCGCCGATTTTTACACAAATGCTTTTTTTAACGACACTGACAGAATGAACATCACGCGGCCTACAGTCGTGTGCAAAGCCACAGAACACATCGCGGAAATGATCGATCTGATTAAAAAAATCGA
>WQTB01000025.1 GCA_009786495.1 Treponema sp. | reverse complement strand
GAATAAAACAATAAAATTAGCTCGAAAAAAATACCGTATTAAAATAAGCTAATCTTAATTTTTTGCTCTATGATTTCGGATTATTTTAATACGGTGGGCTCCGTAGCAGCGAACCTTTGGTTCGACTCTTCCTGAGTTTTCTCCTGTGGGCTGGCGCCGCTCGTTTTTAGATAAGGTTTTAGTATTCACATCAAAAAGAAAAAGTGTTCATTAATAAAAATATAAACCCTGTCATGTAAATACCCAGTAAATTTTTTTAAAGCAATACCGCTCTTAACGGCTTCTTTTCCATATATCTTTTGCTTCTTTTGCCCTTTTTGTAATTTCCTTCCAGTTTTGGGCATTGATTAAATCCTTGCTTGCTATCCAGCTTCCGCCGATGGCGATTACAGGACTGAACCCTGCGTAATCGGGAAGGTTATCGACCGTGACGCCGCCGAGCGGAATGTACTTTATTCCAAGATGATTATAAGGGCCGTTTATATTTTTTAGAAATTTTAGTCCGCCCATTCCTTCGGCAGGGAAAAATTTTACTGTGCGGCATCCCAAAGATATCGCGAGTTCCAGTTCGCTCGGCGTCGCGATTCCCGGAGCGAACGGTAGCCCTGCGGCTGCCGCTTCTTTTACAATCACGGGATTAATCCCTGGCGAAACTCCGAACCGCACCGCGCTTTCTTTTTTTACCATTGCGGCCTGTCCCGGTTCAATAATCGTTCCGGTTCCGATGTACATCTGCGGAACTTCTTTTGCGATCAATGAAATTGACGGAAACGCCGCTTTAGTGCGCAGCGCGAGTTCTATTACTTTAATGCCGCCGTCAAGAAGAGCTTTCGCGAGCGGAACCGCGTTCTGTTCAGATTCGATTTCCAGAACCGCAATAATTCCTTCCTTAGAAATTTCTTCCTGTATTTCCATTGGCATGGCTAATTGCATTTTTACTCCTTGGTGACGTCACTTGGTGACAGTCACCTTTAATGTTATAATACAATAACCTATGTGGCGTGTACAGCTTTATAAAATTAATTATGACGAAAGAGAATATCAGGCGGTAAAGGATACGCTTGATTCAGGCTGGCTTACAATGAGCGAAAAAACCTATGCCTTTGAAGCCGCGTACAGCGAATCTCTGGGATACGATTCAAAGTGCCTTGCGGTTTCCAACGGGACAGCCGCGCTTCACATGGCTCTTCTCGCGCTTGGCATCGGCGAAAGCCCGCAGTTAAATCAGCGTGATGAAGTTATAACGCCGTCGCTCACGTTTATCGCCGATCAAAATGTTACGCATATGGCGGGAGCCAAAAATATTCTTGCCGATATTACTTCTGTAAACGAAGACTGGTCAGCCGATCCTGACGATATTGAAGCGCGGATTACGTCAAAAACAAAAGCTTTAATGATCGTTCATTACGCCGGTTTCGCCTGCGATATGGATCGCATAACAGCAATTTGCAAAAAACACGGTATCTTCCTGATTGAAGACTGCGCGCACACGCCGGGAGCCGATTACAAAGGGCGCCCGCTCGGCACTTTCGGCGATATCGCCGCCTTAAGCTTTTTCGCGAACAAGAATATCGCGGTCGGCGAAGGCGGAATGGTTGTTACGCGCAATGAACAGCTTTACGCGAAGCTTAAAAGGCTCCGTTCGCACGGCATGTCCGTTCCTTCCTTCGACCGTTACAAGGGAAGAGCGGTGTCATACGACATTGAGTCTCCGGGGCTTAATTACCGCATCCCCGAAATATGTTCCGCCTTCGGGCTTGTGCAGCTTCAGAAACTTGATAAGGCAAACGAAAAACGGAAAACGCTTACGGAACATTATTACCGCCGGCTTGATAACATAAAAGATGTTACAATCCCGTTCAGGAACTTTACGCGCGGAAAACCAAGTTACCACATAATGCCTGTTCTTTTATCTGATTCAATCGACAGGGCAAAAGTTATCGAATCAATGAAACAGGACGGAATCCAGACAAGTATTCACTATCCCGCGATTCANGGATTTACCGCGTACAGGAATATAACCAATCCAACCCCAAAAGCTCAATATGTCTGCGCGCACGAACTGACTTTGCCGCTGTATCCCGATATGACATCGGAAGAAGTTGACATTGTCTGCGATGCGTTAGANAAAGCCTGTTTGTAATTATTCCTGAACATTGCGAAAAGAAAAAAAAAACTGTATATTATATTTATGGAAGCACCGATTTCAAAACAGATCATATCTATAAGAAACCTTTGTAAAATTTATCCGATGGGAAACTTTGAAGTTCAGGCGCTTAAAGGCATTGATCTTGATATTGCCGAAGGCGAATTTACATCGATCGCCGGCCCTTCAGGATCGGGAAAAACAACATTGATGAATATCGTCGGTTTAATCGACAGTTTTACAAGCGGGACTTTAATTATAAACGGGCTTGAAATAACAAAACAAAAACGCAGGGAACTTGCGCGGCTAAGGCGTGATATGCTTGGATATGTTTTTCAGTCGTTCAATCTTTTGCCTGTGTTGAATGTGTTTGAAAATGTCGAGCTTCCTTTGATTATTTCAGGAAAGGGCGGCGCGAAATCCGCAAGAAAAGAAAAGGTGAATTATCTGCTTGAAGAAGTCGGCCTTAAAGACAGGCGCAAGCATATTCCCGCGGAATTATCAGGCGGCCAGCAGCAGCGCGTCGCAATCGCGCGCGCCCTTGTTACAAGTCCGCGGATTGTTATTGCGGATGAACCAACAGCCAATCTTGATTCTGAAAATGGAGAAAAAGTTTTAAGTTTGATGAAAAAAATAAACCATAACGAAAAAACAACTTTTATTTTTTCTACGCATGATCCTGAAATTTGGAAAATGGCGGATCACATTATTTTTTTACATGACGGCATTATTAAATCGGAAACAAAACCTGAGCGCGCGCTGACGGAGCGGGAGCGGTAATGGTTTTCTTCCTTGCTCTTCGTAATATCGCGAGAAATAAAAAAAACAGCATTATTACCGCCCTGCTTATCGCGATCATTATTTTTATTTTTTTTATCGGGAACATCATCATCGAAAGATCAAACGTAAGCCTTCATGATGCGTTTATTAAAAGCATTACAGGCGATGTTGTGATTCAAAAAAAAGGCGACGTAAGCATGAATCTTTTCGGNGCGAATACGCCTGTTATCGATTATTTTTTTGTAATTCCCGTTTTGCCCGCTTATGACATGGTTATGGAAATAGTGCGCGCTGCAGACGGCGTCAGCGGAATAACAAGCCAGGTGTCGGGTAATGCTATTATGGATTTTATGGGAGCGCGCGAAGCTGTTTTGCTCTGCGGACCTGATGTGCAGAATTATTTTACAATGTTTTCAGGCGTTATTCTGGAAGAAGGCCGGTTTTTGCGTAACGGCGAATACGGCGCGATGATCACAAAGGAACGCGCGCTGAAAATTAAAGAAAAGACAGGCAGTTATCCTGAAATAGGGTCTTTAATGCTTCTTACTTCCGGCAGCGACATAGGTTTTAAAATCAGGGAAGTGCCTCTTACAGGAATCTTCAGTTATCAGAATCCCGGTCTTTTTATGAATGAAATTGTCATAACAGATCCGCAGACTGTAAGGGTGTTAAATTCAATACAGGTCGCGGCTTCTGTCGATGTTAATTTAACAGATAATGATTTATTCATGTTTTCAGCTGACATTGATGATTTATTCGGTTTTGATTATTATGAGCCGGATGAAGCAATTTTTAATGAAGCGTTTACTGTCGATTATCTTAATTTATATTTATCAGAAACAAGCCATAATACTGAAGATCACTTAGAAGGCGGCGGCTGGAATTTTATCATTATAAGCCTTGAAGAAGGCGTTAATCCGGGAGCTTTTATAAAATCACTGAACAGACAAATAGAGCCGTTCGGCGTTACTGCGGTTGACTGGCGCGTTTCAGCGGGAACGTCAGCAATGCTGCTTCTGCTGATACAGGTTTTGTTTAACGCGGGAATGTTTCTTGTTTGCATAGCCGGAGTAATCACAGTAATTAATATTCAACTGATTTCTGTTTTCAGAAGAACGCGCGAAATAGGTACGTTACGCGCTATAGGAGCTTCTGATTTTTATATCGGCTTTCTGATACTTTGTGAAAGCGTTATTTTATCCGCGGCCGCCGGGGTTGCGGGAATTTTCGGTTCTTCGCTTTTTATTAAATGGATAAATTCTCTGGCTTTAAACATTCAAAATGATTTAATCGCTTCGCTTTTCGGCGGAGCTGCGGTTAATCTTGCGTTTGTTCCGTCCATTGCGGTAATTTCCGTTATTTTATCTGTAGTATTGGGGGTTATTGTATCAATTTATCCGGTTAACGTAACCCTGCGGATTGAGCCAATGGAAGCGGTGAGGCAGGGATAATGGAAAAATTTTTTACGCTTTTCACGCTTGGAATAAATTATCTTTACCGTTACAGGCGGCGCTACGGATTCCTGCTTGCCGCTCTTGTTTTTTGTTTTGCAGTCGTTACATTTATTACGTCGTCAAGAGACAGAATGATTCATAATGTTTATTATTCAGCGCAGCAGCATTACGCGGGCGACCTTGTGGCAGTTGCAAATAACAAGGAGATCAGCGTTACCAATCATTTCAGCGCAGATAATATTGTTACGGTATTAAACGCCGCGGACAAATCAGGGATTAAAGCAAGGTATACTGTTTTAAGAACATTCCTGGGCGATAAGGGCACGGTTTACTTTAACGGAAACGCGATTATGCAAAAATATGTTATCGGCTGCGACTGGGAAAACGAAGAGCACCTGTTCTCCAAAATGAATTTTACATCTCCTGTAAATTACCCAATCGGCGACGACGGAATTATTTTATCCGCACCTGTCGCTGACGATCTTGGAGCGAAAATCGGAGACAGCGTTGTACTTGAAACTGAGAACAGGTTCTCGCAGAAGAACACGGGGCAGTTTATCATTAAAGGGATTGTAAAGGACACATCATTATTCGGATACTATAAAGTTTATATATCAAGGCTGAGCCTTAACCGTTTGTTACTTTTCAATGATGATGATTGTTCTTTTATTGGTTTCTTTTTCAGCAATCCTTCTTCAGCGGAAAAAAACAGGATTAAACTGCAGCCTGTTTTGGAAGAAGTGATTCAGACAGGTCCCCTGGTTTATAGCAGGGATGAGATGGAGCGTGAAAAAGAAAAAGCGTTCAGCGGCACCAGGGTTTTTCTTTATACGATGTCTGTGTATTTATCTGAAATTTCCGATTTACTGGAAGCGCTGCAGATAATTACCTACGCCCTGTATGGAATGATGCTTTTAATTATTTTTGTCAGCGCCGCTGTAACTTATCGTCTTATACTTCATGAACGCACAAGGGAGATGGGAGTGATGAGAGCTATCGGTTTTTTTGGAAACGATTTAAGGATTGTTCTCTGGACGGAAATAATTATCCTTGGATTCATTTCGCTTGCCGCGGGATTTCTGCTTTCCATTATTCTAAGCGCGGCCGCTTCTTTTATGTCTTTCGCGTGGTTTCCTGGTTTTGAAATATTTTTAAATAACGGAAAACTTACAGCGCTGTACCTGCCCGGTTCAGTTATTATTAATATTGTTTTGACATTATTAATTCTTGTCGCCGCCGCGATAGTCCCTTCCATAAAGGCATCAACAAAAAATCTGCCGTCTCTTTTATCAGGAGAACCTATATGAAAAAAAAATGTTTGTTAATTTTTTTAGGATCGATTTTTTTAACGGGGCTTTGGGCGCAGACTGGGTTTCCCGCTTCCGATCGCGAACTGCTTTCGCGCGTTGACTCGCTTGCAAGCTATATGGATACCGATTTTTCCGCAGAGTACACAATTGTACAGGAAAAACCCGGACAGGCGCGTTCTACGACAGTAGCCGGAATTTTCCGGAGGGATTCAAGAGAGCAGTATGTAATAGTGATCATGGAACCGCTTATAAGCAAAGGGCAGGGGTATCTTAAGGAAGGCGGCACTCTCTGGTTCTATGATCCGCAGAGCAGAAGGTTTAACACAACAAGCAGCGCGGACCGCTTTCAGAATACCAACGCAAGAAATTCTGATTTTACCCGTTCTACGCTTTCGCAGGATTACAAGGTCGTTCAAGGCGAAACTGTAATGCTTGGGCGTTTTTTATGCAGGCTTTTAACTCTGGAAGCCGTTACAACCGAAGTGTCATACCCCATAATGAAAATATGGGTAAGCGAAGACAGTCTGTTACGCAAAACCGAAGACTACAGTCTTTCAGGGCAGCTTTTGCGCACATCGGCGATTCCCGATTATTACAATATCGGCGGACGTTTTGTTCCGCGTCAGATTGTGTTCGTAGACGCTTTAAGGGGCGCGCTGATTAACGGAACATTTGTAAACGAAAGGACGCAGATAATTATTTCAAGGCCTTCTTTCGGAAGGCTCGCTGATTCTATTTTTTCCAAAACATTTCTTGAGACGGTTAATCAATGAAAAAATACGCGGCATTTCTTTTTTTCATTTTTTTTCCGTTGATGTTCATTACAGCGCAGGAATCTGATTTGTATAATTGGGACATTGATTCCCTTTTTGACGAGCCGCCGCCTGAAACAGCGGACAGCGGACAGTACGATACAGGTTCCATATCAGATAACGTACTCAGCGCGATTATGAAGCCCGGCATTACATTTAACGCTTCTTATGGTTTTTACGGCGGCATATCACCCGGCTGGGATAAAGCACCCTGGCATTTTGACGGAAACGAAAAATTTTCGTGGGGTCAGGGAATTTTAATGAATTCAGGCATCAGCCTTGACGCGAGAATCTCGGAATCTTTCCGCGTTTTTACTTCATTTTCACTGCAAATACCCGGCTCCGGCGGAAACATCGGCACGGCTGCTCTGGGAAATTTTTATTTTGACTATGATCTTTTTAAAGCCCTTTATATACGCGCAGGCAAGTACGGACATTCGTGGGGAATTTCACTTAACTTCGGTTTTACGAATCTTTTGTCGCGTATTCCCGAAGGAGGCGCAGGCGGCAGTTCATATATTTTCAAGGTTGATATTCCAATCGGTGTAGGCGGAATTCAGGCGCTTGCGATGACGCGCTCGGATATAACAGGCGGAGTCATTCCCGGGTTTAAAGACATCGGTTTCGGTTTAAAATATAATTTAGCATTACGTCAGGTTGATTTTGATCTTGGCGCTTTTTATCAGCAGAATATGGCAACACGCGGATTCCTGTCCGTAAAAACCACAATATTTGACGTCGAACTGTATAATGAATGGCTGCTTGCGGTTAACACCCATTCCGATTTTGGCGCAAGCTTCGCGGCGAATCTTGGTTTTGTTAAAGAATTTTTCGGTACAACATTTACTGTTAACGGGGAATTTTTTTATAACGGGGAAAAAAGCTCAAATTATTATATGCCGGAAACAAGCCTTGAAACTGCCGGAACATTACTGCCGGGCGCTTCTGCATTTTCGCATGATATAACAATCGCTCTTAATTTGCTGTACAGGGCAGGCGGATGGGGCAGCGTGAGGCTTTTCCTGCAGACGCTATACTCTCCGCTTCAGTCGTCGGCCCAGCTGATTCCCGGTATTCGCATAACGCCGTTTCCGCACGCGGAAATTTACATGGCTGTCCCCGTCGCGCTTGGCAGCGAAGACAGTCTTTATTACAGGGCGGCTCCGGCCGGCCGCCCGTTCAGCTTTGTGTTTTTAATTTCCCTTTCAGGCAGCGTAAAAGCAAGCTTTAATTAAATCCTTTAAAGCCCCAGCAGATAGCCGTTAAGGACATTTTCAAGATATTCCTGCTTGCCGCTTGTGATGCCTGTTTTGCCGTAACCCGCGTCCGTTCCGATTTTTGAAAGCTGCTCAAGGGTAAGCTCGCCCTTGGCGAACTTCGAGCCGTCTCCGCTTGCGAATGACGCATAACGATCTCTTACAAAGTTTGGAATAACGCCGTCGTCGATCATGCGCTGCGCGATCTGAAGGCCGACAGCGAAAACATCCATGCCGCCGATGTGCGCGATAAAAAGGTCCGCGGGGTCAACGGAATTTCTGCGAATCTTGGAGTCAAAGTTAAGGCCGCCTTCCTTAAAGCCGCCGACTTTTAAAATGATGTACATCGCAAGCGCGGTTTCATAATAGCTCATCGGGAACTGATCTGTGTCCCAGCCGTTGATAAAATCGCCGCGGTTGGCGTCTACAGAGCCGAAGAAACCGGAAACAGCGGCTGTTTCAAGTTCGTGGGCGAAATCATGGCCTGCGAGCTCGGCATGATTGGCTTCGATATTCATGCGGAAATCCTTATCAAGACCCCACTGGCGCAGGAATCCGATAACGGTTTCAGTGTCAAAATCATATTGATGCTTCGTCGGTTCCATCGGTTTCGGTTCGATATAGAAAACGCCTTTAAAGCCCTGCTTGCGGGCGTAGTCGCGCGCCATCGTTAAAAAGCGCGCAAGATTTTCTTTTTCTCTTTTAAGGTCAGTATTAAGAAGGCTCATATATCCTTCGCGTCCGCCCCAGAAAGTGTAGCCAAGGCCGCCAAGCTCAATGGTCGCATCAATCGCGGCTTTAACCTGAGTTGCAGCTAACGCAATGACGCCGAACTCAGGATTTGTAGCCGCGCCGTTCATAAAGCGCGGGCTGCTGAAAACATTCGCGGTTCCCCAAAGAAGTTTTACGCCCGTTTCACCCTGCAGCTTCTTCGCCTTTGCGACTAACGTCATCAGGTTTTTTTCGCTCTCCGCGGGGGTTGCGCCTTCGGGAGCCATGTCCCTGTCGTGGAACGCGTAAAATTCAGCTCCGATCTTTGTAAAGAATTCAAAGGCGGCGTCCATTTTTCCGTCCGCAGCGTCCATTGGATTTTTCGCGTCAACATTCCACGGGAAGACGTGAGTGCCAGGCCCGAACGGATCGCCGCCGTCGCCGCAGAAACTGTGCCAGTACGCTATGGCATAACGAAGATGATCCTTCATCTTTTTTCCGCCGATAACTTTATCAGCGTCATAATACTTGAACGCCAGAGGGTTTTTGCTCTTCGGTCCTTCGTATTTAATTTTTTTGATTCCGGGAAAATACTCTTTCGATCCGGTGTAATAATCCGCCATAATTTGCCTCCATAATTTATTTACAATTAAAAACTTTTATTTTAATTGTTTGTCACTTGTATAACGGGCTTAAAGCCCCAAGATACTTTGAGTACACAGCGTACGCGTCATTATACTGCGCCGCTGTTTTTTTATCAGGTTTGATAGCGGCGTCAAGCGTGACATGCTTGTCCGTAAGATCCTCTATCGATGTTTTCCTGCCCGCGCTGTTTTCAAGGCACCATAACGCCTGAATCGCGCCGCCCATCGCGGCGGCTTCCTTCCCTGTCAGAAGCCGGACAGGCAGATTCATAACGTTAGCTGCAATATTCTGCCATATTTTGCTTTTCGCTCCGCCGCCTGTAAGCCGTATTTCCTTTGGCTTGAAACCAAGCGAGATAAATCCGTCAAGGCCGATTCTCATTCCGAAAATAGCCGATTCAAGCGCGGCGCGCGCGAGATTTTCTTTTTTAAAATTCGCCGCTGTTATTCCGTTAACGCTTGCTCTTCCGTTGGGCAGGTTGGGCGTTCTTTCGCCGTTAAAGAAAGGAAGGATAACAACGCCGTCCGCGCCGGCCGGAGCTTTTTCGGCTTCCTTGTCAAATTCTTTTACATCCATTCCAAGAAGACCGCGGAATTCTTCGCTTGCTACAGTGCAGTTCATCGTGCAAAGAAGCGGCAGCCAGCCGCCTGAAGACGAACAGAACGCGGCAAGGTTTCCCGACGGATCGATTACAGGCTTTTCTGAAAAACCAAATAATGTTCCCGATGTTCCGAGGCTCATTGTTAAAAAGCCGTCGCGCACCGCGCCTGTTCCTATTGCGCTCATCATATTATCGCCGCCGCCTGATGAAACAAGAACGCCTTCTTCAAAACCGTAAAGTTCAGCGGCGGCCTTGCCTGTTTTTCCTGCGGGCTGTTCGGAAGATGTTAGCTGCGGAAGATATTGTTCCGTATCAGCCGAGATTAATTTGCAAATACCCGCCGACCATTTGCGGTTTCTTACGTCAAACAGCGCTGTTCCCGAAGCGTCGCCGTATTCCGCCCGGTATTCTCCGGTTAAAAGGAAATTGATATAATTGTGCGGAAGCAGAATATGGCGCAGTTTGGCGAATGCTGCGGGTTTGTTTTTTTTAAGCCATAAAACTTTTGGAGCCGTGTATCCCGGGCGCATCGGAAGCCCGGCTTTTTCGATTAATTTTTTTTCGCCGCCCGCCGCCTTGGTAAGTTCTTCGCATTCCTGCGCGGTGGACGTATCGCACCAGAGTTTAACATTGTAAACAGGCTTTCCCTTTTCGTCGAGCGGAACAAATCCGTGCTGCTGCCCGGAAACCCCGATCGCCGCGATGGTTTTTTTTAGTTTACCGTCGATTTTATCAAAACACGCTTTTACGGCTGCATCGTACCACTCGGCTTTTTGCTCCCTTGTGCCGTCATTTTTTGCGATAATATCAACAGGAGCCGAAGCGTCGCCCGCGATCGTCTTTTTTTCATAATCATAAACCACAACCTTGCAGCTCTGTGTTCCAAGGTCAATACCGCAGACTGTTTTCATGTTTCCTCCTTAA
>WQTB01000024.1 GCA_009786495.1 Treponema sp. | reverse complement strand
CTGTCGTCAAGTTTTACGTCAGCTAACAGGGCTCTTGCTCTTTGCGACGCTTCCTTTTTTTTCATTCCCGCAATAAAAGCCGGCAGCATTATATTTTCAAGAGCGGTAAAATCCTTTAATAGATAATGAAACTGAAAAATAAAACCGACTTTTTTTGATCTGTAAAGCGACATTTCTTTTTCGCCAAGNGATGTTATTTCGTTTTCGCCNATATATACTTTTCCTTCATCGCAGCGGTCAAGGCCTCCAATTATATTTAAAAGCGTGCTCTTTCCGCTNCCGCTCTGCCCGCTTATCGCAGCGGATTTTCCTTCTTCAATATCAAAATTTATTCCTTTTAAAATATAAAGCGTTTCATTTCCTGAAATAAAATTTTTAATGATGTTTTTCGCTTTTACAAGTATTTTTGGATTTTGATCATCATTCATAACGAAGAACCTCCGCGGGATTAATCTTTGTCACCTTCCGTGACGCGAACCACGCGGCAACGAGCGCGGAAAGAAAACCAAACATGAAAATTAATAAAACTTCAAAGGGCAGTATTCTTGACGGTATTTCTTTTATATAAAAAACTGCGGGCGAAAAAACGGTAAAATATCCAGCCATTCCCACGCCGAAAAAGCTCATTATATAATTTAAAATATTAATAAAAAAATTGACTACAGTTTCGATTAACGTAAAGAAAAGCTGGATATTTGAAGCAATCGCAAGCCCNAANAAAAGCCCAAAGCATGCGCCTGTAAATCCGATAACAGCGCCGTCAACAACAAAAACAAACTGAACGGCTTTTTCACCGCCGCCTACTGCCCGCATCAGGGCGATTTCTTCGCGTCTTTGAAGCACAGACCTTCTTTGCCCCTGAAAGATATTCAAGCCGACAACTATAAAAATAAGGCCGACTAATATAAACATAAAAAGTTTTTCTGTTCTAAGCGCTCCGAAGAATGACCTGTTATAATCGCGCCAGCTTGACAATTTTAAGCCATCAAAGCCTGAATCTGATAATTTTTTCCTTATTTGTTCAAGTGAAGATTTATCAAGAAACCGGTTTGTAAGTTTTATGCCGATTTTTAAATCGCTTTCATTATCAAGCATGCTGACGCTGTCTATATTGATAAAAACCCAGCTATAATCGTAATCATAATAACCTGTTCTAAAAATTCCTTTTACGATAAAAGTTCCAATTCCGCCTTCTTCATCTTCGGCGGAAAGAATTCCTGTTATCGAATAAAGAGTAACTTCATCGCCTGTTGTAACGCTGAGCCTTCTTGCAAGCTCAGTTCCCAATAGCACATTCCTGCTTCCTGAAAGGTCAAAACTTCCGGCTTCAAATTCAAGTTTCTTTTTCATTTCCTTGTCTAGTTCCAGCGCGTTATCATGCAAACCCCTTACTAGCACTGCTTGCTGCCCTGATCTTCTTCCCCTTGCAAGAGCTTGAAATTCCCTGAACTGAACCGCCGCTGTAACCTGCGGAACGTTATGAGAAATATTTTGAACCTGCGCGGCGTTTTTTTCTTCATTAACATCAGCGAATGATTCTATACGAAGATGGTATGATGATATTTCCAGAATGGTTTCTATAAAGCCCAGCTGGAATCCGTTCATAACGGCAATGATCACAATTAAAGCCAGCACTCCGACGCAGATTCCAAGCACAGCAAGAACGGGCGAGCTTGAACGTCCCTTAAAAATATAACGTGATGCAACAAATAAAATCCAGGATTTAGCCAACTATCTAATCCTTGTTTCAGAAATTTTTCTGCCGTCTTCCCAAACAGCTCTTAACACAAGAACATTATTAAAATAAAGCTCTTCTATGTCAACATTTCCTTCTGTGCGGACAAGGCGTTCAAGCATTCCGTTTCTGTAATTTTTTTCCGTGATTCTTTCGCCGCTTCCGCTGTATTCATATTCGGCAAGAAGCACAACGCCGCCTTCGCGTTTTTCAGATGAAACAATCCTGTTATTATTCCAGACATTTTTGATGATCCAGATAATATTGTCGTTATCATCCAGAAAACTCTGCGTAATTATTCTTCCCCTTTCATCGTTTTCGTATATCATCCTGTAATTATTATCAGAGTATACGTCGCCGAAAAAATCAGAATACGCGTTAATCCTTCCTGTAATAAATCCCGATTCTTTTATTGCATCCATCGTGTTTCTTGGAAAATCAATTCTTAAAGGATCGCCCTGCGTTATCTGCATACCGGCGTAAAAAACGCGCTCCATTGATCTTAACGACAGGGAACGGTTATACCTGTAAAAGTCTGCATACACAAGTTTATATCCGCTTTTTTGATCCTGAAGCGAAATTGCAATATCTTCATGTAGTTCATTGCTTTTTTCTTCAATAATAAAAAACGCGCAGCTTGTCAGCATATTTTCATTGTATGTATAATCGATTTTAAAACCTATTCCGCTATTGTAATACCTGTATTCAGAAATTAAAAAAGCGCCGCTGTCAAAAATTTCGATAAAGCCGTCTTTTAAAACTAATTCATTGTTTTTATATAATTCTTCCCATCCCTCTGTGTCGTTAAAAACCGCGTTCATCCTTGTAATACTGCCGCTGTCTTTAAAAAGCCACTGCGTTTTTAAAGGCTCTTCATTTTTGTACAGTACGCGAATCTCGCATGTAAAATCACTGGAAAAATATTCAAGAAGATATTCCGGTATATCGCTAAAACGCGCGGTTTCTATTGAAAGAACATATTCGTTTCTGAAAGCTACAGATTTAGAAAATGTTTCTTCAAGCGCCATTGCGCCTGAGTTTGACCTGAACCATTTTACCGGTTCCTGTTTTTCTAACGCATAAGATTTTTCAATATCGATGCTTTGATTTAAAAAATCCATTTCCTGCGTCAGGGCGATAAATCCCGCGCATAAGAGTAAAATAAAAAATAATAAAAATAAAATCTTTTTATTCAATTCCCGCGAATTCCTTTGAGAACTTTAACGGATCAAAAATCCCGATATCGCTGTATTTTTCGCCAGTGCAGATATACACAACAGGAAGATTTAACTCTCCTGCAAGAGAAAACACAACGCCGCCCTTTGCCGTTGAATCATATTTTGTAAGTATTACCCCGTCAAGATTTACCGCAGAATGGAATATCTCGGCCTGCGAAAGCGCGTTTCTTCCTGTTGTTGCGTCCAGAACCAGATATTTCAGATAACGCGCGTCTTTCGCTTTTGATTCAACCACCCTGTCAATTTTTTTTAGTTCTTCCACAAGTGCGGATTTTGTGTGCATTCTGCCCGCGGTATCGGCGATTACTGCGTCCGCGCCTGAAGAAAGCGCGGCTTCAAGCGCGTCATAAACAACCGCCGCGGGATCGCCTCCCTGCTTGTGCGCGACTACCCTAGTGTCAAGCTTCTGCCCGTGTATTTTAAGTTGATCGATTGCCGCCGCCCTGAATGTATCGGCGGCCGCAAGCACCGTTTTTTTGCCGTTTAACGCGTACATATTTGAAAGTTTTGCCGCTGTAGTGGTTTTACCAACGCCGTTTACTCCAAGAAGCAAAATGACTGTAAAATCATCATTTATAATATTTTCTTTTAATTTTACTTTTTCAAGCTCTTCATATAAAAGCGACGCGAGTTTTTGCGGAATAACGTCTGCGCTGTCTTTTTTGCAAACCTCTTTTAGCTTGTCTGTCATTTTTACAGCCTGCGACGCGCCGAAATCGCCTTCTATCAGAAGATCGCAGAGATCGTCATATAAATCATCATTTAAAGAAGTCTTTCCAAGAAAAAAGTTTTTAATTTTTTGCGTAAACTTCATTAATTTTTTCCCGCTGTTATTACAGGCGTAACATCCCTGCTTGACGTATATAAATACATCACAAGACGGTAAATTCCGTATACCGCCGCGGCTCCCGCCGCGATAACAGAACCTATGTATATATTTTGCATCAGTCTGCTGCTGTCATATAAACCCTGATCAATTCTTCCGGTTCTATAATAATTATTAGATATCACGGCGTCAGCGCCCGCAAATGTGTAGTAAGAAATCCACGCGGCGATGCCTGCTATCCATGTTCCGCCGAATGCCCAGTAAAACGCGGATCGATCTTTTTCCAGTCTGCCGCTTTCAATAGGCAAAACCGCATTCATTGTAACAGGATATGAAAAATTAGCGCCCGCCGGAGTGTTAAGCGCAAAAGCCGCTCTTCCCGAATCCAAAGTTATAAGCTCAAGATATTCCATGCTGCCTGATGGCAGCCTGATTGTTAATGGTGATTCTCCCAAATAAAGCGCGCCGTGATAAATGCTTCCTTGCGTTTTTCCGAAGATATCAATGTTTCCGTATTCAAAGGCATGAAGATTTATATTGACATCGACATTTTCGCCAGGCAGCAGTTCTGTTTCATAAGTAACGCTCGCGTGATCAGGCGCCGATGCTGATACAATAATCGAGCCTGGCGGATAATCTGTCTGCGCGGTTTCTCCCCTTCCCGCAAACGAGCCGTTGATCAAAATCAGAGTGTCTTGCGGCTGCGCTCTTACAGTTACCTGCGCATGCGCGTTTCCGGAAAGCGCGATCATTAGCTTTCTTGCAAGATCAGTAAGAGCTTCCTGCATATCTTCATTAGAAAAAATAACCGCATCTTCCCAGATATACGCCTTATTAAATACAGCGTAAAGTTTTACGGATAAAAAATATCTTCCGTAAAAATCCATAATTGATCCTGTTAAAAACGCATCAGAGCCCTGTGACGCGCAAAACGCGTATTCGCTTCCGGGTAAAGGAGCGTCTGGAAAAATATCATCGTGATTTGCCCTTGAAAGGCCGAACACAGGCTCGCTGTTGATTAATGGAACGTTATTCTCTACATCATCAAGCTTTTTTCTTAACGCTTCAATTTCCGCGTCAATTCTCGCGGCATTCTGCCTGTATCTCCAGTCAGTATCGCCGCGGTACAAAAGAGCCGATCTTTCTTCAATCTTTGCGGCAAGCGCAGAAGCCGCGGCGGAACGGTCTTTCGCCCAAGCGTAATCTTCGTAGTACGCGTACTCAGGCGATATGCGCGTACGGTAATCTATCGAGCTTAATCTTTTTACTATTTCCCGCGTTATAGCGGCGGAAATAGTCGATTTTTCCGCGGAAAGAGAACTTGTGTCAAATGAAGTTACGCATAAAATCCAGCTGTTATTGCGCGTAACAGCAGCAGCTGACTGAGTTTCGCTCCCGCCCGCCGCGTAACTTTTAGCGCATAACGCTGAAATGAAAAAAATAATTATTAACAATTTCCTTTTCAACACCGCTCCGCTATAATTATTTATCAGGTCGCCACCTGACGCCAGTTAAATTTCAGGTACTCTTCTATGAACAGATCGATATCCCCGTCCATTACAGCCTGAATGTTTCCCTTTTCAGCCTTCGTTCTGTAATCTTTTACCATCGTATAAGGCTGAAACACATATGATCTTATCTGGTTACCCCAGGAAATATCTTTTTTTTCCTGAGAAAATTTTGCGTTTTCTTTTTCTTTTTCTTCCCTGTAATATTCATAAAGCCGCGCCTTTAAAATGCTCATCGCAATCGCGCGGTTTTTCATCTGGCTGCGCTCGTTCTGGCAGGCAACGACAATACCCGTAGGCAGATGCGTAAAGCGAACCGCGCTGTCGGTTTTGTTTACATGCTGCCCGCCTGCTCCGCCTGATCTGTATGTGTCAACCCTTAAGTCTTCCGGTTTTATCTCAACTTCGATCGTGTCGTCAATAACAGGAAAAATATAAACAGACGCAAAAGAAGTATGCCGCCTTGCGTTGGAATCAAACGGGCTTATTCTGACAAGCCTGTGAATCCCGGATTCGCCTTTCAAATAACCGTAAACAAAATCGCCGTCAACCCTGCAGGTTGCCGATTTTATTCCGCCTTCGGCTTCCTGTCTGTCAACCTCTTCCGTTTTAAAACCTTTTTGTTCCGCCCATCTTAAATACATGCGGTAAAGCATCTGCGTCCAGTCACATGCCTCGGTTCCGCCGGCCCCTGAATGAACCGTAAGAAAGCAGGAATTTTTATCCATTTCTCCTGACATCAATTCGTATATATTTTGTTTCTCATAACGCGCCGTTAGATTTTTAAGCGCGTTTTCTATCCCTGCGCTTTCGTTTTCGTCTTTCGCTTCGGATGCAAGTTCATACAACGTGTAAAGGTCTGACATTTCAGCGTTAAGCTGTTTCCACGGCTCGTAACGGTTTTTAAGGCTTTTAAGGGCGGACATTGTTTCATCAACATTTTCCTGATCGTTCCAGAAGCCGGGCTCGGCGGTTTTGGCTTCTATATCCGCGATTCTCTGCGCATAAGACGCGTCTTCAAAGACGCCTCCATGTTTCATGGATTTTTTTTTGTAAATCTTCGATAGAAGTAGTTAGTTCAGATAACTGCATTTAGTCTCCTAATAAAAAAATTATCAGAAATTAATAACTTATTCAATCATTATTAATCGCGCCTGCCGCCTGATCGTTGCTGCGCATGATCCTTTTGGCGAGAAGCTTTGAAAGAAAAACGCCGTAATGCGGATACTCCCTTATTATGTTGATAAATGTTTTTTGCGTAAGAAGAATCAGTTTGCCTTCGCTTACGGCTTTTATTGTCGCAGAACGTCTTTGGTCAAGAAGGAACGACATCTCGCCCATAAAAATATCCTGCGCGGAAAGCGATCCTACTTTTTTATCGTTATGGATCACTTCATACGCGCCTGAAGAAATATAATATAAGCTGTCGCTTCTTTCGCCTTCGCGCATAACAACATCGCCTGCCTTTACATGAATAGCCTTTTCTTTTGTAAAACCCGCGGGAACTTCGGAATCAACGGATTTATCATGATTGACGATAAGCGACACCTGATTGCCCTTTGAATTGTATTTTAATTTGTGCGAAAGTTTCGCCGCCATTCTGATTCCCCTGCCGTGCAGGCTGTAATCGCTTTGCTTTTTCATTTTTTCTATGTAGGCTTTTACGTCAAAGCCATTTCCTTCATCGCGTATTACAAAGGCGGATTCCTCCTGCTTTATATCCCAGCTGAAAAAAACTTTTTTCGCGTTTATCTGCGGGTCTTTGCATTTTTGTTCGATCAGATCAAAAGACGTTACGCCGTCTTCAAGCGATTTTGTTTTTTCTTCATAGGTGATTGCGCAGTTTCCGTGTTCTATCGCGTTTACAATAAGTTCGTTTAAGGCAAGCTGAAGGTGCATTTTGCTGTCAGGATTTATAAGCCCCCTTTGCGACAGGATCGTAGCGCCGATGCCTGCGTAAAGCGGAACTGTCATAAGATCGTTATTTAAAATAAAATGCCCGGACGCGCCTTCAAGAAATGTTTTTGTAAATTCTCTTTGAAAAATAATCTGATAATTCTGTTCAATGCTTTCTACACATTTAACAAGGTGCGATTTTATCCATAACCTGTCAAGCATTACAAGCACATTAATGTTCTTGTATTTTTTTAAAAGCGCTTCTTCCCTTTCGCCTGCGCTGTCAAAAATTCCAATAATGCCGAAGTTCAGTATCCATTTGTCATTTTGTATCTGAGCGATTATATTATCAATATTAATATGCGGATCGCAAAAATTTATTATAACAAGCTCGGGCAGCGTATACTTTAAGAATTCCAGAATTTCGTTTTCTTCCTTAAAAAAAAGCAAATCCTTTTTACATTCAGTATGTTTACTAAAAATAGATTCTATACTGTCTTTAATTTCCGGATTCGAGTTAACTATTCCCAAAGTGCTCATTGCTGCTCCGTTTTTTAAGGAAGCTCTATCTTACTTCGATAACGCGCCATAAACGCGGCTTTTTATATTTAACATTTTACATTTTATTAAACTTGAGTCAAGTCCTATAAAGGAAACAAAATTATCTAAACATACGATTAGTAATACTTGCCGTTAAAAAGTTTTTCTGTTATTCTTGTCGCATTATGAACAAATTAATAATCAAGGGAGCCCGCGAGCATAACCTTAAAAACATCGATCTTGAACTGCCAAGGGATAAACTTATTGTAGTTTCCGGGCTTTCCGGTTCGGGAAAGAGTTCGCTCGCTTTCGACACAATTTTCGCAGAAGGCCAGAGGCGCTATGTTGAAAGCCTTTCAGCTTACGCGCGCCAGTTTCTCGGGCGC
The DNA here is from genome assembly GCA_009786495.1 of Treponema sp. The sequence continues at coordinate 2,573 of WQTB01000024.1, read as the reverse complement.
ATGGACAAACCTGATCTCGATTACATCGAAGGGCTTTCACCGGCAATTTCAATCGAACAAAAAACAACCCACCGCAATCCGCGCTCGACCGTCGGCACAGTAACTGAAATTTACGATTACTACCGCCTGCTTTACGCGCGCATCGGAACGCCGCACTGCCCTGTCTGCGGAAAAGAAATCCGCGAACAGCCTGTCGATTCAATTATCGAAACGATCATGCAGTTTAAGGAAGGGACAAAGATTCAGCTTCTTGCCCCTGTTATCCGCGGAAAAAAAGGNGAGCATCAGAAAATTATCGAAGACGCGCGCAANGCNGGTTTCGCCCGCGCGCGGATAGACGGCGTGCCTGTCAATCTTGATGAGAATATCAAACTTGACAAACAAAAAAAACATTCAATAGAAATAATTGTTGACAGGCTTGTTACCGGAAAAGAAATACGCCCGCGGCTCGCTGAATCCGTCGAGGCTGCGGTGCAGACCGCGGACGGCCTTTTGATTGTATTGATCAATGAAGACGGAAAAAATTCCGAGCAGGTTTTTTCGCAGAAGAACGCCTGCCCTGACTGCGGCGTGTCCATTCCTGATCTTCAGCCGCGCCTTTTTTCGTTTAACAACCCGTTCGGCGCGTGCCCCGGCTGTTCCGGCCTCGGCGCGAAACTTGAATTTGACGCGGACCTTGTAATCCCTGATCGCAGCCTTTCATATAACGAAGGCGGTGTAATTCCTTATAATCCCGACAGCGCATGGCACTCAAGCCGGTTTCAGGCGCTTGCGAAACACTACAATTTCAGCCTTGACACCCCGTTTGATAAACTGCCAAAGAAAATTGTAAACATGATCCTTTACGGCACGGAAGAAGAAGTTAAAGTAAAATATGTTAACCGTGAAGGCACAGGCCATTTTCAATATAATACGCAATTCCAGGGAATTCTTGAAGAACTAAAACGGCGCTATATTGAAACCCAGTCGCAGGGCGTAAAAGACTGGCTAGAAAAATTTATGAGCCAAAAACCCTGCGAAGACTGCGGCGGAAGGCGCCTTAAGCCCGAAGTGTTAGCTGTAACTGTATACGGGAAAAATATCTGGGAGCTTTCGCAGTTATCCGTAACGGATTCTCTTAATTTCTTTGAAACCGTCAAACTAAGCAAAAACGAAAATAAAATCGCGCACCAGATACTAAAGGAAATAAACGCGCGTCTTGGTTTTATGCAGAATGTAGGACTTGATTATTTAAGTCTTGAACGCAAAGCTTCTACTCTTTCAGGAGGCGAAGCGCAGAGGATAAGGCTTGCGACGCAAATCGGCTCAAGCCTTGTAGGCGTTCTCTACATTCTGGACGAGCCGTCTATCGGGCTTCACCAGAGAGACAACCAGCGCCTTATCGACACGCTCCTTTACCTTCGCGATCTTGGCAACACATTAATTGTCGTTGANCATGACGAGCANACTCTCCGCACTGCGGATCACATTGTAGACCTTGGACCCGGCGCNGGCGTTCACGGCGGAAAAATCGTCGCGCAGGGCTCGCCAAAAGACGTGATGAAAATTAAAGAGAGTTTAACAGGNCAGTACCTNGCNGGAAATTTGCGCATAGACATTCCAAAAAAACGAAGGACAGGAAACGGCGCGTTCATAAAATTAAAAGGCGTAAATGAGCATAACCTGAAAAACATCAGCGTAGAAATTCCGCTTGGAATTTTTACCTGCATCACGGGAGTTTCAGGCTCCGGAAAATCGACATTGCTTTCCGATGTTTTGTATCCTGCTCTTGCGAACAAAGTCTACGGCTCCAGCCGAATCGAAGGCTCGTATAAAAGAATCGACGGCCATGAGCATATCGACAAGGTGATCGATATCGATCAAAGCCCTATCGGAAGAACGCCGCGTTCAAACCCGATAACATATGTNGAAGGATTTACCGCGATAAGAGATATGTTCGCAGGTCTTCCCGATTCAAAGGCAAGGGGNTACAAATCAGGGCGTTTTTCGTTTAACGTTCGCGGCGGCAGATGCGAGAACTGCGAAGGGGATGGAACGATTAAAATCGAAATGAACTTTCTTCCTGATGTATACATAACATGCGATGTGTGCCAGGGAAAAAGNTTTAACAGGGAAACTCTTGAAATACGCTACAAGGGAAAGAACATCTGCGATGTCCTTGACATGACAATCGAAGAGGCTGCGTCATTTTTTGCGCCGGTTCCCCAAATTTCCCGCAAGATGCAGACGCTTTTATCAGTCGGTCTTGGTTATGTAAAACTAGGCCAGTCCGCTTTGACGCTTTCAGGCGGCGAAGCGCAGAGGGTAAAACTCGCCCTTGAGCTTTCAAAACGCTCTACGGGAAGGACGCTCTACATTCTTGACGAGCCGACTACAGGTCTTCATTTCGCGGACGTAAAACAGCTTATGGCAGTGATACAGAGGCTGGCAGATCAGGGAAATACTGTTATAATGATAGAGCATAATCTTGACGTGCTTTTGCAATCGGATCATATTATAGACCTTGGCCCTGAAGGCGGAGAAAAAGGCGGACAGGTAATCGCGACAGGTACGCCGGAGCAGATTGCCAAATG
>WQTB01000023.1 GCA_009786495.1 Treponema sp. | reverse complement strand
TGCACAATGTAAGTGTAAAAAAGGTCAGAGCCAAGATACCATGAATCATGCGGCTCCCAGTATGCGAATAAATTTCCGCCGTCATCCGAACCCGCTTCCAGNATGTCTTTTTCCGCGATTTTTCTGCCAAGAAGCATACCGGCGNTTTTTCCGCCGATAAATCCCGATCCGATTTCGCGTGACGCGATATCCAGAATGTCACGTAATGAAAAATATTTTTCCGCAAGTTCGCAGATGCGCGGTTCCCTTCCGATAATCAGGCTGATAAGAAGTTTTTTCATCGCGTCGGAGCCGTTCTGCGGATCACTTGCGGCGGACTGGATCGAAGAAAAGTTCCCGCCGTTTTCGTTTAACGCATCGCGGGCTTTATCAAGCGTTATGTCCCAGTAGTCGCGGGCATTTGTTTTTTGTTCGATGCCTGAAAAAAGGGAAGCGGCGTCCGCGCTTGACGTTATCGGAACAGCTTTTTCCGAATCTATTAAATGCGGAAAAAACATTGTCGGCGAATAGCGTTCCCAAACCTTAAGCGGATGTATGTAAATTTTTTCATCTATGCAGTAAAGATCCAAAAGGAGCTGCGTAGTCTCCCTGATGCGCGCGATTATGGAATGTGTGTGAGCTCCGCGAAGAAGCGCGAAATATGCGACTGTATCAAGAACGTACAGAAAGGGGCACGTTACGCGAAAGAAGTTTCCGATCATTAAATCCGAATACCAGAATTCAAGAAGATCGCTTAAGCAGTCAAAAANATAAAAAGCTTTAAGTCCTTCCNTTTCNATTAATTCATGAACTTTAGTCGCGAAACTTTCAAACCCTTCGGACGCGTCAAGCTTGTAGACGACAGAAGGCTCGCTGTCCTGCATTATNGGCTCATGNTTTCCGAAACGGAAATAAACAAGCCTGCGTCCGTCCTTGATTGACTGATCGATATANGGACGNGCGACNTTTATGTAATCGCCGATTGAATTAACCTGCCAGACAACATTATCGCCGAGCCGAAGCCAGTCTATTACNTGATCAAGCCCCGGCAATCCTGTGCTGCAGACTCTCGACGCGCTTACATTTTTATCAATACTCATAATTTCCCTAAAAATATTTACAAAAAAAATTCACACAGGGACGAAAAAANCCCCCGTGTGAAATTCTTTCATTTAATTCCTACGCTTCGTCCTGAAGCGCGTCGTAACCTTCTTCTCCTGTGCGCACCTTAATTACATTTTCAACATCGTAGACAAAGATTTTTCCGTCGCCGATATTTCCAGTATAAAGCGCTTTNTTGACAGTATCAATAAAAAGTTTGAGCGGCACTTTGCAGATAATAACTTCGATCTTAACCTTCGGCAGAAGCGTGGATTCAAGCGGAATGCCGCGGTAGTATTCACGTTTGCCTTTCTGCATTCCGCAGCCGAGCACCTGCGTTACAGTCATGCCTGTTATGCCGATTTTATCGAAAGCCGCTTTAAGNCCGTCGAATTTATTCTGCTTTGTAATGATGGTGATTTTTGTCATTTTTGAGCCCGGCTTTGAATTGTTGATCACAGGGATTGCCGCGCTTTCGGGAACACCGCCTTCCGTCTGCTCTGTAACCGCCGCGGCGACCATGAAGTCNGCGTAGCTGCTTACAAGTCCGTGCTCTGAAATATCAAGACCGGAAATTTCTTCCTGCCTTGCGACGCGCAGGCCGTTTAATTTTTTTATAATAAAAAATGTTAACCCGACAGTGGCGAATGTCCATGCCGCGATTGTAACGACGCCTAACGACTGCACGCCAAGCTGCGCCGCGCCGCCGCCGTAGAAAAGTCCGCCTTCCACCGCGAATAAACCGACGGCGATTGTTCCCCATATTCCGCAGACTCCGTGCACCGCGACCGCTCCCACAGGATCATCGACTTTTAATTTCATATCGATGAATTCAACGGCAAGAACAACAAGAACGCCCGCGATAAGGCCGATAACAAGAGCGCCCAAAGCGTCAACATTGGCGCATCCCGCNGTTATGCCGACAAGTCCCGCAAGCGCGCCGTTAAGTGACATCGACACATCNGGCTTTCCGTTTTTAATCCATGTGAAGATCATCGTAGCGACAGCCGCCGAAGTCGCGGCTATTGTTGTGGTAACAAAGATTGAGCCAAGTTCCAAAGCGTTTCCCGCGGCGGCGCCGTTAAAGCCGTACCATCCGAACCAAAGGATGAATACGCCGAGCGCGCCAAGCGTCAGGCTGTGTCCCGGAATCGCGCGGGCTTTTCCGTCTTTGGAATATTTTCCGATGCGCGGACCGAGAAACGCCGCGCCTACGAAACCCGCGATGCCGCCGACCATGTGGATAGCCCCCGATCCCGCGAAATCAATAAAACCAAGCTGGGCAAGCCAGCCGTTTCCGTTCCATACCCATCCAGCTTCGATTGGGTATATTACCGCGCTGATCACAATGCTGTAAATGCAGTACGCGCTGAATCTTGTGCGTTCCGCCATTGCGCCCGATACGATTGTCGCTGCTGTCGCGCAGAATACAAGATTGAAAATAAAATCCGCGCTGTTAAATGACGAAAAATCGGTAAAGATGCCGAGATTCGGAATTCCGATTAGCCCGAACACGTAATCTTCCGAAGCAAGCAGACAGTAACCGAGCAGCATAAAAGCGATTGCTCCAAGGCCGAAGTCCATCAGATTTTTCATGATGATGTTGCCGGCGTTTTTCGCACGGGTAAAGCCCGCTTCCAGCATCGCGAATCCGCATTGCATAAAAAACACCAACGCAACGCCCACNAGGAACCACACGCTGAATACTCCATCCGTGATCATTCCCAAAATTTCTCCTTCCATTTTTTCCTCCAAAAAAAACGGCGTGTGTTTTTCGCCTGCGCTAAAACGTTTACACCTAAGTGTTCACGTTTAAAAACGCTTACAAAAAACACACGCCTTTGTGTGAAGCGGCAACGCCGTTTTACAATTACAAATTAAGAATGTGAAATTAANGTTCTAATTCCGCACTCCTTATTCCGCATTTTTTTCTATATAACACTGTACAGAATCTCCGCGTAGGTCGGGATTGGCCAGTGCTTCTTGGCNACCAGCGTTTCAAGCTCGTCAACGATGAGCCTGAGTTCCGACATTGTNGTAAAAATTTTNTCGCGGTAGAAAGAGGCCTGCGCCAGTATGTCCATATCCTGCGAGGCTTCCAGAACCGCGCTTTCAAGGGCTGTCAGTTTTTTAAGCATGCACGAAGACAGCTTGACGATGTTATTCAGGAAATGCTCTTCAAGCGAACAGTCAATGTTGCTGCCGCCGTACGCTTTCTTGTCTCTTAAAAGGTCTACAAGCTCTTTCTGATAATCCATGCACGCGGGAATTATTTCGCCTTTTACCATATCGATCATTGTAAGCGCTTCGATATGAAGCGTCTTGCAGTAAGCTTCCATCATGATCTCGTAACGCGAATGAATTTCGCTTTCTGTAAAAACATGATGTTTTACAAAAAGATCGATGCTTTTCTTTTCCAGNTACTTNGGCAGCGCGTCGACTGTTGTTTTAAGATTTGAAAGCCCGCGTTTCTGCGCTTCNATAACCCATTCGCCGGAATAGTTGTTGCCGTTAAAAATAATTCTTTTATGCTCGCTGTATGTTTTCTTTACAATCGAAGCGATATCGCTGTTAAAATCGTTTGATTTTTCCAGGGTGTCGGCGAACTGATTCAATATTTCCGCTGTGATTGTGTTAAGCACAATATTCGGCCCCGAAATTGAAAAGGTCGAGCCGAGCATGCGGAATTCAAACTTGTTGCCCGTAAACGCGAACGGGGAAGTGCGGTTGCGGTCTGTCGAATCCTTTGGAAAATGCGGAAGCACAGTCACGCCGATTTCCATTTCTGACTTTCCCTTTCCCTTGTACGCGGTTCCCGCTTCGATAGCGTCAAGGATTCCCTTTAATTCATCGCCTATGAACATCGAGATGATCGCCGGAGGCGCTTCGTTCGCGCCAAGGCGGTGATCGTTCGCCGCGCTTGCCGCTGACAGCCGCATCAGGTCCTGATAATCGTCAATCGCTTTGATAACCGCGACAAGGAANAAAAGGAACTGCGCGTTATCCTGCGGAGTGTCGCCGGGTTCCAGCAGNTTGATCCCTGTGTCTGTCCCGATTGACCAGTTGTTGTGCTTGCCGCTTCCGTTAACGCCNGCGAACGGTTTTTCGTGAAGAAGGCACGCCATTCCGTGCTTGTTCGCGATGGTCTTCATTAATTCCATCGTCAGCTGATTATGATCTGCGGCGATATTTGTTGTTGAAAAAACAGGAGCAAGCTCGTGCTGCGCCGGCGCTACTTCGTTATGCTTTGTCTTGACATAAACGCCGAGCTTCCAGAGTTCTTCATCAAGCTCTTTCATAAANGCGGAAACNCGCGGCTTGATGCAGCCGAAATAATGATCTTCAAGTTCCTGTCCCTTTGGCGGACGCGCGCCGAACAAAGTTCTTCCTGTGTAAATTAAATCCGGGCGGGCAAGGAACATATTTTTGTCGATTAAAAAATATTCCTGCTCCGGGCCCACTGTCGTGATTACGCGCTTTGCGCTCGTGTTCCCGAAAAGCTTGAGTATGCGCATCGCCTGTTTGTCGATTGCTTCCATCGAACGCAGAAGCGGAGTTTTTTTATCGAGCGCTTCGCCTGAGTACGAACAGAAAGCCGTAGGAATGCAAAGCGTGCTGTCTTTGATAAACGCGTAAGACGTAATATCCCAGACTGTGTAACCCCTTGCTTCAAATGTGGCGCGCAGCCCGCCCGAAGGAAAACTTGACGCGTCCGGCTCTCCGCGCACAAGTTCCTTTCCTGAAAATTCAAGAATTATTTTGCCGTTGCCCGCCGGAGAAATAAAACTGTCATGTTTTTCCGCNGTGGTTCCCGTCATCGGCTGGAACCAGTGCGTATAATGGGTCGCGCCTTTTTCAACCGCCCATTCCTTCATCGCGTTCGCTACCGCGTTGGCGACATCCTGCTCCAGNTGCGTACCTTCGGAAATGGTTTTCTTCATGGCTTTGTAAATATCCTTTGGAAGCCGCGTCTGCATGACAGCGTCATTAAAAACCATGCTGCCGAATAAATTCGTAATGTCTTTCATCTTAAACTCCTTAATAAAAACCGGATTTAGATCAGGCGGCATATAAATCCGCCNAATAAAAAAAGGCGCTGCGCCCGGCCACTAAAACTTNTTTAATGGTCAGACACAGCGCCTTTGCTGNTACTGTAATCACTCTATACAAATTTTAAAAAATTGTCAAGCGGTTTTAGAATCGATACGGATAAAATTAAACCGGCTTTCTTGATATCGCAAGGTAGGAGAACGCGATAATTAGCCCGCCGATTATATTTCCAAGAGTCACAAGACTTATATTGTAAAGCCAACCGCCGAATGAAACAGCCGCGTTTGAAACAGGCGAAATCAGGCTGATGGTCAATAATGTCATGTTGGCAATGCTGTGTTCAAAACCGGTTGTGACGAACGCAAGCAGGCACCAGAAAACAATTATTAATTTCGCCGCTTCTGATTTACAGCGAAAGGACGACCATACCGCAAGGCATACAAGCATGTTACAAAGAATGCCGCGGCATATTATAGCGAGCGGCGGTATCGACATTTTTACAGCGGCCGCGTCCGATATGAATTCCCCGGCAGCTCCCGCGGCAAGCCCGCACCCTGTGAACGCCAGCGCAAGAAGCACCGAGCCAAGCAGGTTGCCGGAATAACTTACAACCCATACTTTTAAAAGCCCGCTTAACGCGGTTGTTTTTCTTACCGCGCCGGTCGCCATAACAAAGTTGTTTCCGGTAAACAGCTCAGCTCCCGCGATGATAACAAGGCTCAAGGCGATACCGAAAGTGCAGCCCACAAGAAGCTTGGTAAATGTATAGCTGGTAAAAAAACTGCCGACTGTAAAAGCGAGAAGTACGCCAAACCCGACATAAATGCCTGCAAGTACGGACGCGATTATATATCCTGCGGGATTCGACGTTAATAAATTATATTTGGTTCTTGCGAGATTGGACACAGCTGTAACTTCATCATTGAACATGGTTCTATCCTCTTTTTAATACATGAATTTGAGCCTTTTCCAAAACTCGGTTAGTTTCGGAAAAGGCTTTAGAAAAACCGTCTTAAAAAACGGTTTTTCATTTAAATCTAAGGAAGCTTTTCCAAAAACTGAAGTTTTGGAAAAGCCTTATTTAATAAACATTAAAAAATTTTATACTCAGGGTACGATTATTCCACTTTAAAGCGCGACACTTCTTTAATCAATATGTCAATGCCGTCGCGGTTTTGCGCGGATATGCCGTTAACATGATCCACAGCGACATTGATTTCGTCCGCGCCCACAGACATTTCGTTCATGCCGGATGTAATTTCCTGCGTCGCCTTTTCAAGGTTTTCGCTTTCCTGGATAACTTCCTTCGCGCCGTCAAGCATTTCGCGGGAGCCTGCCTGCACCTGTCTTGTTATTACATTTACATTGCTGATTCCGTCAAGTATCTGCTTGGAGCCTTCGCCCTGTTCTTCCATCGCGCGGCGGATATTGTCTTCCTGCTGCGCGACGACTTTAACGCTCGAGTCTATATCTTCAAACCGCGTTAAAACATGCTCTGTGGACTTGGTGATTTTATCTATCGATTCCTTGATTTTCTTAAGCACTGTGCCGATTGTTTTTGACTGCGCGCTTGAGTTTTCCGCGAGTTTGCGGATTTCATCGGCGACGACCGCGAAGCCTTTGCCCGCTTCGCCCGCGTGCGCGGCTTCGATTGCGGCATTCATCGAAAGCAGATTGGTCTGGCTTGCGATGTTCTGCATGACCGAGTTAATTTCTAAAAGGCCTTCTGATTCGCGCGCGATTTCCTGAATGTCAGACGAAACTTCATGCAGCCCGCCGCGCCCGACTTCCGACGCGTCCTGCAGCGTTTTTACATTGGCTGAGTTTTTGACAAGCGTATCCGTAACAGATGCGATGTTGGCTACCATTTGTTCAATTGCCGCTGAAGCCTGCGATATATGGGAGCTTTGTTCTTCAACATGCGTGTTAAGCTTGTTGATATTAACCGTTACCTGTTCCATTGTCGCGTGGGTTTCGCTGACGCTGGCGCTTTGGTTCATTACGCGGCCTTTAATGCTTTGAATGTTGGCTGTAATTTCGTTTACCGCGGATGCCGTCTGATTCATGTTGCTCGCAAGATCGTCTCCGATTTGCAGCAGTTTTGCCGCTTCACTTTTTATGCTGATAACAAGGTTTTTAACAATTTCCATTGTCAGGTTAAAGTAGTGCGAAAGTTCTCCTATTACGTCTTTTGAAACATAGGATACCCTCTTTGTCAGGTCTCCTTCGCCTTCCGAAATATCTTTCAGCGTATGCATTACGCTGAATAACGGTTTTACTATGCTGGTAGTGACCAGCAGCGCGAGAACAACGCTTGCGGTAAAAGCGATAGCTATCAACGCTACTATTATTGTCGCGAAAGTCTGACCGGATTCATGGACAAGCTTTACATTTTCATGAAGCATGTCACCGTACTCATTATATATTTCCGTTAAATCGGTAATAACTTCATTGGTGTTCGGCAGAACATCTCCGATTAAAATCCTGACAGCATCTTCATGATTGCCGTTGTTTAGATGATTAACAATTTCACTCGCTTTGTTATGGATAAAATCATGAGGAGTGGTTATATGGCGAAGAATCGCCAGCAAATCCGGATCTGTCACATTGCTTACATCATCACTGCTAAGCCACCGTCCTAAAGAGCAGGTTTTAGAATCAAGGGAACCTGTAAAAGGCACCCCTGTGTACACTGTCTCCATCAGGGCCTGTCTCCAGTTATAATGCGAATTTAATATATTTGAGACGTTTGCTTCTGTTTCTGATATGGATATTATTTCTTCAGTTGTGCTTGTAAGTTGATTGATACTAAAAAGGCCCACCGCTCCGAGAAGGGCGCCGATAATGGCGATAATGGCGAAACCGCCGGCTAATTTGGTTCGAATTTTCATATTACTATATAAAACTCCTATAAACTAATTATGCTTAAAATTGTAATATAGTCAATAATTAAATTGAAAATTTGCGTCAAAAACGCTAATTTTGAATGAGAATAAACGTTTTATAGCAAAATAATCCCTGCTGCCGCGCATCCTGATATTGTGTCTTCGTCCCAGACAGAAACCTGCACTTCGCCGATATGCGCTTTCTCGAGCATCAGCATGCAAAGCCTTGACTGTCCTATTCCGCCGCCCATGGAAAGCGGATAACCGCCTTCTAGCAGCGTTTTATGAAACGGGAATTTGCGCCTGTGATCGCAGCCCGATTTTGTTAGCTGCAAATCAAGCGATTTTTCGTCAACGCGTATGCCCATCGAAGAAATTTCAAAAGCGCAGCCTAAAACATCATTCCAGAACAGGATGTCGCCGTTCAGCGTCCAGTCGTCATAATCGGGCGCGCGTCCGTCATGCTTGATTCCAGATTTCAGTAAACCGCCGATTTGCATTAAGAACACGGTTTTATGCTCTTTTACAAAAACATTTTCTCTTTCTTTCGGCGTCAGTTCAGGATATAAATCTTCAAGCTGCTGCGTTGTTATAAATTTTACATCCGGCGATAAATTGATATTAAGAGCCGGAAACATTTCCCTTATTTTTTCCGCCGCGGCGCAGATCGCGCCCGTAATGTCCGTGACGGTTTTTTTCAAGTATTCTTCATTGCGCTGTTCCCCTGCGATGACTTTTTCCCAGTCCCACTGATCAACGTAAATGGAATGAAGATTGTCCATTTCTTCATCGCGGCGCACCGCGTTCATGTCGGTGTAAAGCCCTTCATTAGGCGGAAACCCGTACTTGCACAGAGCCATCCTTTTCCATTTCGCAAGCGAATGAACAATCTGCGCGCTGGTTCCCGTTTCTTTAATGTCGAATTCCACGGCGCGTTCTATACCGTTAAGATCGTCGTTTAAGCCGCTCTGCGGTTCGACAAAAAGCGGCGCAGATACCCGTTTAATATTCAAAGCTTTTGTTAAATGTTTTTCAAAAATTTGTTTTATCGCGCCTATCGCGGTCTGCGTTTCATACAATGACAAATGCGATTTATATCCGGCGGGAATAATCAGCCTGCTCATAAATCCTCCGAATTAATTACAGCCATAAAAACGGATTTTAAACAAGCGGCTTTAATAACTCACTTGATACAAAAAAAAATAATTAATATAATTTTTACGAATTATGTATAAACCTTTTAAAAGACCTGTGACAAAAGCGTCGCCTGACATCAGGCTTCCGGAGCCNCGGGTCAGTTTAATAACCGTCTTTCTTCTTAAAACATTATTAAGGCTGTATCTTTTTATTTATTACGGAGTATCAAAAACATTTATACATGAAGACGTCGAATTTTATAAAGCGTTCAGCCGCGCGCTGGCAGGCAAAAGCAGATTGATAATCGCGTTTCGTCATCCGAACGGGGGTGAGCCGCAGCTTTTAACATGGTTTTTTCTTTCAAAACTAAGATGGCTTGCTTTAAAAAAAGGCGTTCGTTTTCCGCGCTGGCCCCATGCCGTGTTCATTTACGGCTATGATGTTGTNCGATGGGGCGGCTGGGTTGCGCGTTACATTCTGCCGAATGTCGGGGGCATGCCGATNTATCATTCAAAAATGGACAAAAAGGCGATGGCAAGAATTTACAGCGCGATAGACAGCGGCAGGTTTCCCGTGGCCATCGCGCCTGAAGGGCAGGTGTCGTATTCAACCGATACTATTCCGCGCCTTGAACCAGGCGTTATCCGGATTGGTTTTAACGCCGCGCTTCATTTGGAAAAAAATGAGCCTGAAAGCGCCGTTGAAATTCTTCCGTTATCGATACATTTCAGATTCGGCTCATGGGGAAAAGCGACCGTGGAACTGCTTTTAAGAAAAATTGAAAATTTCTGCGGATTTAAAAANTCCGAAAAGAAAAATATTTCGTTNCAGCGCAGACTTGAAAAATGCAGGGACTATATAATTGAAAAAAACGAAAAACGCTACAATATAAAATACGATGATCCTGTATTGCCGTCTTTTGAAGAACGCATAAAAAAAATCGCGGACGCGGCGCTTGATACTGCCGAACGCATGCTCGGTTTAAAAAGCGAAGGCGATTTTTTCGCGCGGCTTTATAAAACGCGCCAGCTTTGCTGGGATCGTATTTTTCTTCCGGATATTCCCAATTTTAAAAACATGCCGCGCGTAGAGCGCAGCATAAACGATCATGAAGCGGGGCAGGCGTGGTATATCGCGCGCCATCATGAGCTTGCGGATATCAGCTGGTATTTTAAAGCGCCGGTTCCGTCCGACGACAAGGCGCTTCATAAAAAAATTGAGTATGTTCAAAACCTTTACGATTTTACCAGCCGAACAATGGGCGGAGCTTATTCAAACAGAATCAGCATCTTTCCGCGAAAGGTGATAATTAAAACAGCGCCCGTAATCAATCTGACAGAACGGCTCCCGCGTTACAGGGAAGACAGAAAAACCGCAATTTCCGAAACGCTTGCCGGTCTTGAAAAAGCTTTTATTGACGATATAAAAGAAATGAACCGGATAGAAAAAGGCTGATCAATTTCTTATATAGTCATTTCCCTTAGTTTTTTGTATTATCTACGCAAGGAGTACATACCATGTCAACTATCACGGAAAACAAACAAGGGTTAAAGGTTTTATTCGCGGGCGCGTTTCTTCAGCTTTTTCTGGGAATCATTTATGTGTGGAGCGTTTTTAAAAGCCCTGTAAGCTCTTTTTACGGATGGGC
>WQTB01000022.1 GCA_009786495.1 Treponema sp. | reverse complement strand
GCATTCCGCAGAAACGCATCGGAATAAATGTATGCGGACACGAACTTACAAAGCAGCTTCAGAATTTCCATTTTCATAACACAATCAACAAGAAGACGCGCTTCCTTCGCGAATATATGCCGTACGGCAGCGTACTTGTAGTAGACGATGTTGATTCAAACATTTACGTTACAAAAGGAATGTTAATGCCCTACGGGCTTAAAATTGATACGGCGTCAAGCGGGTTTGAGGCAATTGAAAAAATCAAGGCGGGGAATGTTTACGACATTGTGTTCATGGATCACATGATGCCGAGAATGGACGGCGTTGAAGCTGTAAAAATTCTGCGCGAAATGGGATACAAAAAATCGATTATCGCCCTTACGGCGAACGCGCTTGTCGGGCGCGCGGAAATGTTCATGAAAAACGGCTTTGACGGATTTATTTCCAAACCAGTGGACTCGCGCGAGCTGAACCTTTTCCTTAACGATTTTATNAGGAACAAACAGCCGCCCGAAGTAATAGAAGCCGCGCGCCGCGAACAGAATGAAAAAAANCCCGGCAGCGGCGAACACGAAGATGAAGAAGCCGTNTCAAGGGAGCTTTCGGATTTATTTGTCAAGGACGCTCAAAACGCCGCGGACNTTCTNGGAGATTTGCAAAAAAGAATCCATGAACCTGAAAGCGAAGATTTAAGCACGTACATTGTTACTGTTCACGGAATGAAAAGCACTCTTGCCAATATGGGCGAAAAGGAACTGTCCGGCATCGCGTGCAAGCTTGAGCTTGCAGGAGAAGAACGGCGCTTCGGCGAGCTTGTAAAATCGACCCCCGCTTTCATAGAATCGCTGCGGTCATTAATCGAAAAATATAAACCGTCCGCAGGCACGGAAACCAAAAAGATTTCCGGCAGGGATTTAAAATCATTGCATAAAAAACTGCAAATCATTAAAACGTCCTGCGACGCATATGATAAAAACACCGCAAAAACCGCGCTGCAGGAACTAAAGCAAAAAGCGTGGCCGTTATATGTAAATAAATTGCTGGATGATATTTCAATCGATATTCTGCACAGCTCGTTTAAAAAAACGTCNGCGGCGATAGAAGAATTTATGAAAGCAAGTATATAACGGTAAAAAAGAGCGCGGCAGGCTGCCGTGACTATTGCCTGACAGGTTTTACTGTAATAAAATAAATTATGTGGCACCCGAAGATGGCGGAATTNGACGACAGAATGAAAAAGCTCTTTGACGAAGTTGATAATTACATNGAAGGCCTTTACGGCAACAGATATCCCCTGCACCCTGTCCGTCTTCCGCAGGGCGAAACTTCAAACCCGGAATCAGACGGTCTTTTTAATATCGGCGTAAATTTTACTCCCGGTTTCGGCTCGGAGCTTGGGCGCGGCTACGCCATATCTGTGATAATTTCCACACTTGAAAAAGTCGATGATAAAGTCCGCATGGAAATCAACGAAGCCGCCGCGGCGAAAGTAAGCGAACTTCTGCCCGTTCATTTCCCGGAACGCGAACTCTCTGTCCGCCGCGACAGAAACCAGTTTAAAATCCTCGGCGACTTCAGCCTTGGAATTATTTAAATCTTAAACTTGGAAACCTCTCTTAAAAGCAGATCGGTTTTTTCGTGATTCTTTTCGGTCAGTTCATTAACGCGGTTTACAGCGATATTGATCTGATCGGCGCCTGTCGCCATTTCGTTCATGCCGCCTGTTATTTCCTGTGTAATATTTTCAAGATTCCTGCCTTCCTGAATAACTTCATTTGAGCCTTCGCGCATTTCCTGCGAACCGGATTTTACCTGCCTTGTNATTTCATTAAGGCTTCCTACCGCTTCCAGAATTTGTTTGCTTCCCTGTCCCTGTTCTTCCATCGCGTTGCGGATATTTTCTTCCTGATCGGCGACTGTTTTTATGTTTCCGTCAATTGTTTCAAATCTTGTAAGAACGTTGTTTGTGGACTGGGTTATTTTGTCGATGGAACTTTTGATCTTCTTTAACACGATGCTGATTGTTTTTGACTGCTGGCTTGAGCTTTCCGCGAGCTTGCGGATTTCCGCCGCGACTACGGCGAATCCCTTTCCCGCTTCTCCCGCGTGAGCCGCTTCAATCGCCGCGTTCATCGAAAGCAGGTTGGTCTGGCTCGCGATGTTTTCCATCACGGAGTTGATTTCCAAGAGGCCTTCGGATTCGCGCGCGATTTCCTTTATGTCAGATGAAACTTCCTGAAGACCAGAACGTCCCACATCGGAAGCGCTTTCAAGCTGGTTTACATTTTCCATATTTTTCATAAGAGTCTGCGTAACAGAATGGATGTTAGCCAGCATCTCTTCGATAGCGGATGAAGACTGCGAAACCGAAGCTGTTTGTTTATCAACCTGATCGTTTAGTTTGCTGATATTTACCGTGATCTGTTCCATTGTGGCGTTTGTCTCAGTTACGCTTGCGCTTTGATTTATCGTGCGTCCCTTGATGCTCTGGATGTTCGCTGTAATCTCATTAATCGCCGCCGCGGTCTCCGTCATGTTGGAAGCGAGCTCAGAACCTATTCCCGATAAATTTGTCGCTTCATTCTTGATGGTTTTAAGCAATGACCTGATTTTTTCCAGAGTCGCGTTTAATGATCTGCCGATATTGCCGATTTCATCGTCGCCTTTGGCTTCCACCGACTGCGTGAAGTCTCCTTCGCCGATAAATCCGAATACGAACTCCATTTTTTTAAGCGGAGCCGTTATCGATCTTGACACAAAAATAATTATCAATGTGACTACAACAAGAATCAGCACGCCCATCGCTATCAGTACAGTTGTCATTGTGGTGACAGCGCCCATTACCCTTACTTCGGGAACAATGGTGACAGCGCTCCAGGGTACATCGTAATTGCCGATTAAAAAAGGGCTTGTCACAATTATCAAATTGGCGTTATGCTCGCCTGAAAAAAGCGTCTTCTTAAATACTTTGCCGTTTTTTAACGCTGATAATAATTCGTCTATATATTTCCCGTATAATTCGCCTGATACTTCACTTACATTCGCTCCGATTTTATGCGGGTCATAGGAAGCGAGAACCATTCCTTCAGGGCTGTACAACGCGGCGTTACCAGTTCCGAAAGGCCTTATATCGCCTACCATTACCTGAATAGCCGAAAGGTCCATATCGATACCGGCTACTCCGATTATCCGTCCGTGATATATAATCGGAATGGTAACGCTGGTGATTAACAGCTGTTCATCGCCGAACCAGTCAAGATACGGTTCGATAACTGCTTCTTTTCCCGATCTAAAGGATGTATGATACCAATTGCCGGCTTCACCCGGATCGTCATAATCATTTGCGAATTGAAGCTGTATATCGCCGTGATCGTTTGTGTAAAAACTTAAGAACCTTCCCGTGTGATCGCTTCCGGGCGTATTAACATACTGCGCGTCAAGACCGTCAAGCGCGTTTGGTTCAAAGACCGCCCATACCCCCACAAAATCGGGATTTTCCTTTATCAGGGTATAAAGCATATAATTGAGCAGCTGCCGCCTTCCTTCGGGGGCTACAACTTCATCAATATGACCCACAAACATTGAAAAAGCCCTGATTTCATCCATCGGAACTTCTAAATACGCTTTTATTGCGCCCGCGGTCACGGCTGTCAGATTGAGCGCGTTTTCATCCGCAAGCGATGTAATTTCGTTTGATGAAAATATGGTTGCCGCGATCGTTAAACCGCCGATACCGACCAAATTTACAAGTGAAATAATTAGTATTAATTTTAATCCGATTTTCATTATAACCTCTGAATTTTTAGCTTTTGGTTTAATAAAACGCTTCTTCCATAATTTTAATATGATATGTGCAAGTAAGCAATGTTTTTTTAATATGAAAACACCCGAAATTTCCNGTTCTTTGATGTTCCCTAACCCGTGATTTNTATATTGATAATAAAAAACCCCGTCCGGTCAGGAACGGGGTTTATTGAAATACCGCGGCAGCCGGGTTTAACGGCGGCTATTGTAGAACGCGCGTAATTGTGAGTTTATTTCGTCAAGCACCCGCTGAACTCCGTTCGCTTTAAGCCTGTCTATGAACACAGGAACCGCCGTTCTTGGGTTTACATTTCCTGTTGAAATTGAATTAATATATTCGTCCCTTACATTTCTAAGCGCCGCCATTTCGTTCTGTACATTGGCTGGATCGAATGTAAAGCCGAGGAAGTTTGTCCCGATTCCGGCGTCATTGTACGCCCTGAATTCGTCGAAATACGCGGGGCCTTCAACATCCTGCGGCGGAAGAATAAAGATGTTTCCCATGCCGTTCCGCCATGTCTGGAAGAAAGCGCGCGTATCCGTGTTTATGGTGATTGTTCCGTTTGTATTTTTGCGGTAGTGGGTTCCTTCAATGCCGTAGCAAAGGATCGTGGCAAGCTCCCTGTCTGTGTACCAGGCGTTCAGGAACTGCATCGACGCTTCCTTGTTTTTTGAATAGATCGATATTCCGAATCCCGATCCCTGAACCGGCATTGTGGAAACAATCGGTTTTGATATCGGCATGAATCTTGCGTCAATGCCGCGCTCATTGGAAGCGACCGCTTCAAAGCCGTGCGCGTATACCCGCACATTAAAAAGATAGTAGCCGGCTTCTATCGCTCCGCCCGGGCCTGCGTCATCGCGCAGCGCAACGCGCGGGTCAATGTAGCCCTTCTGGAAAAAATCATGGAGCTTGTCAAGAACGCGCATTATCTGCGGATCATCATAAATCAGTCCGACCGTTATATCGCGCGGCAGGGCAGGGTTCTGCGGATTGAACGGGAAACCAATCAGCGTAAGTCCTGTTAAGTCTCCGTCATTGTTTGTCATCATCCTGATAAAGTTGTCTTTTTCTGGCATTAAAGGATAAAAGCCGGGGCCGTATTTCTGCTTTGCCGCGGCGAGAACTTCTTCAAACCTTGGATCGAAAATTACGCTGCCGTCCCAGTTAAAGCTGTTGATGTCATAGCCAAGATCGGCAAGGCGGGAATTGTTTATGTCCCATGTATAAAGCTGCGCGTAATCCTTGTAGCCGGGAACCGCGTAAATTCCGGGGCCGTCTCCCGCGTTTACTTTAAACCCGTCCCACAAAAACTGCGGAACCGCCGCTTTTACGTCCTTGCCGTATTTTTCCAGCAGATTGTTTTTTGGATCATCCAAGCGCAGCAGGTTTCCCCTTAACGCGTTAGGCACATAATTGTTCGCCCATGAGCACGTAAAGACGATATCNACGCTTGTATCNGCTGTGTCAAGAACGTTCTGCATCCTTTCCCCCGCGCCCCAGTCGCCCCATATGGGATTAATCGCGACGTTTAATCCCAGTTCACGCAGCCGCGCGTTTGCGGCGGCGATAATATCCGCGTCCTGTGACACGCTTGAACCCAAAAAGTAAACTGTAACTTTTGTTGGGCCGCCGGCGGTTCCAGTGCACGCCGAAAACACCGCGAGCGATAATACTGCAATGAGCATTATTGCCGAAATACTTTTTAAAGTATTTTTCTTCATTTTATTTCCTCCTAAAGGATTTTTATTTTCATTCTTTTATCGCTCCAAGGGTTANGCCTGTTATTATGTACCGCTGAAAAAAAGGATACGCAAACGCGATNGGCACGACTATAAATGCACATAACGCCATCCGCAGCCCTTCCGCGGGAAGATCNGTGTATGTGAAAGTGCCCGCGCTCAGCATCGCGCTGTTACGTGTAATAAATTCGATATTGCGCTGCATTTCCATTAANAGATACTGAAGCGGGTATAAATTTCTGTCTCTTATAAAAAGCAGCGCGTGATACCAGTCGTTCCAGTAGGCGACGGCGTTTAAAAGCGCGATGGTGGCGATACAGGGCTTTGCTATCGGAACAACGATTGTAAACAGCGTGCGGAACTCGCCGCTTCCGTCTATCCTTGCCGCTTCGACCATGGATTCAGGAACGGAAGTTTTATAGTACGTTCTCATTATTATTAAGTTGAACGGGTTAACGAGCATCGGCACAATTAAAGCGGCGTAATTGTCAGTAAGGCCAAGAAGGTTACGCGACACTACCACAAACGGCGCGAGCCCGCCNGAAAAAATCATTGTAAAAAANGCGAAGAACGCGAAAAAGCCGCGGAGTTTNTAATCCCTGCGGTAAAGGCCGTAGGAGTACATTACGCAGATAAGAACGGCGAGAATCGTGCCTGTAAGCGTTACAAGGAAGCTGTTAAAATAGCTGCGCCATAAAGTTGCGCCTAACTTAAACGCCGCTTCGTAGGACATTGTCGACCAGCTGACGGGAAAAAACGAGTATCCGACGGACACAAGGCTTTCCTGGCTTGAAAAAGATATTATTATTACAAATACAAAAGGGATTACGCAGCTTAACGCGAAAAGCGCGATGATTATATGAATCGCGATTTCCGCCTGCACGCTGATCGAATTTAAATGCCTGCGCGCGTTTCCCCTTGCCGCGGCGATTGCCACAGCCAGAAATATTACAGCGCAGACAGAAATTATTAANATTCTTATTAATTCATTCCATTGATTCATTTTACCGNTTCCTTACAGCANGGCGCTTTCGCGGTCAAGCCTGCGGACTACCGCGTTAGTCGCCATGATTAAAATAAAACCGACTGTGTTTTGCAAAAGCCCTACCGCGGTGCTCATCCCGATATTGCCCATGCCNTGCAGCGCGCGGTAGGCGTATGTGTCTATTACCATTGTCGCCGGATACAGGGGGCCCGCGTCTCTTGGTACGTTAAAGAAAAGTCCGAAGTCTGCGCTGAAAATCCGCCCGACATTCATGATGAAAAGTATTATGATCATGCTTCTTATNCANGGGATTGTTACGTGCCATATCTGCTGCCNCTTGTTCGCNCCGTCTATGCTCGCGGCTTCATACTGCTGGCTGTCGATGCCTGTAATCGCGGCAAGGTATAAAATGCACGAATGCCCCACGATCTTCCAAAGGTGCGTAACAGTCAGTATNANAGGCCATCCCGAAGGATTATTGTACCAGTCCCTTACGTGCGTCAGCATTCCGTAACCGGGCGCAAGGAACGCGTACACNAAATAACTTACGACAATCCAGCTTAAAAAATACGGGAAGAACATTATTGTCTGATAAATTTTCGCCATGTATTTTTTNGTAAGCTCAGANAGCATCACCGCGAANGCAAGAGATATGATCATTGTAAGAACAATCCAGAGTCCGTTATACAAAAGCGTATTGCGTATCATCCTTATCGCGTCTGTTGACGCGAATAAAAATTTAAAGTTTGCAAGCCCCACCCACTTGCTGTGTATGATATTGTTAACAAGCGTGGGCTCAGGCGCGTACGGCCTGTAATCCTTGAAGGCGATCACGATGCCTGCCATTGGCAGATAACGCAGCAGTAAAAGCCATAACGCTCCCGGGAGCATCATCAGCGTAAGGGCGATTGCGGTTTTATTGCGCGAAAAAAAACAGCGGCGTTTTTCCTGTTTTCCCGCGTAAATCTTTTTAAGCAATGAATGTTTCATTTCATACAAATTTAAATATACCTGCCGGAAAAGTAAATAAATACTATCGGGCGCGCGGCGTTTTGTGATAAAATAATACTAAAGACTGACAGAAAAGGAAAATTGTTATGCGATACAGAAGAGAAAGGNCGCTTGTAATCATGCGCGAGCTTTTGCANCTTNCGCAGGCGCAAAGCGCGGATATCAGCGGCTGGAAAATTAAAGACGGGCTTTACTGGTCATGCGAAGAAGCCGACAGCGCAAAGGAGCCGTGGCGGGAGTTTGAGACAGGTTCGCAGAAATGGAAAGGAAAAAACCGCAGCGGCTGGTTTTCGGTTGTGTTTAACGTACCAGAAAGTTTCGCCGGAAAGCCGCTTTCGCTTGTTTTTTATACGCAGGCGCAGGGCTGGGACGCGAAAAATCCGCAGTTTCTGCTTTATATAAACGGAAAAGCTGTCTGCGGCCTTGATACAAANCACAAGGACGTGTTTGTGACAGATAACGCNGACGCGGGAAGCGCGTACCGCATAGANCTTCAGGGTTACTCGGGAACGGAAATCGCGGAAATCGAAATAACCGCGAAGGCGGCGCAGATATCGCAGGATGTAATCGGNCTTTATTATGATTTAATTACAATTCTTGGCATTACAGGACGGCTGGATGAAAATGATAAAACGCGGATAATGTACGAGCTTGCGGTGGAAAAAGCTGTTAACGCCGTTGATCTGCGCGAGCCTCATTCGCAGGCGTTTTACAATTCAATAAAAGCGGCGCTTTTAATAATCAATGAAGAGATTTACGCGAAATTGTCTGGTTTTAATGACGCGACAGCTACATGCGTAGGCCACACGCATATTGACGTCGCGTGGTGGTGGACTGTCGAACAGACAAGGCAGAAAACCGTACGCAGTTTTTCCACAGCGCTGAAGTTCATGGACGAGTACCCTGAATTTGTTTTTATGTCCAGCCAGCCGCAGCTTTACGAATTTGTAAAGGAGCATCAGGCTGAACAGTATAAACGCATAAAAAAGCGCATAACGGAAGGAAGGTGGGAAGCCGAAGGAGCGATGTGGCTTGAAGCTGACTGCAATCTAACGTCGGGCGAATCGCTTGTAAGACAGTTTTTATACGGAAAGCGTTTTTTTTGGAAAGAATTCGGAATAGACTCAAAAATTTTGTGGCTTCCCGATGTTTTTGGTTACAGCGCCGCGCTGCCGCAGATTATGAAACTTTGCGGCGTTGATTATTTTATGACGACAAAATTAAGCTGGAACCAGTTTAACAAAATGCCGTATGACACTTTCTGGTGGCGCGGAATTGACGGCAGCGAAGTTTTTACGCACATGATAACGACTACCGGAGCCAAAAATCCGATGGCACANTTTTTTACTACCTACTGCGGTAATCTATGTTCGAATGACGTAATGGGAGCGTGGGAAAGGTATCAGCAGAAGGAATTCAATAACGACGTGCTGATATCATACGGATACGGCGACGGCGGCGGCGGTCCGACGCGGGAAATGATTGAAACGGGGCTTCGTCTTTCGCGCGGATTAAAAGCTGCGCCTTTAGTACGTTATGCCACAGCAAGACAGTTTTTTGACGGGCTGCATGAAAAATTAAAAGATAATAAAAAACTTCCAAGATGGGCAGGCGAACTTTATTTTGAATATCACCGCGGGACATATACATCGATGGCAAGAAACAAGCGCTCAAACCGCAAGTGCGAATTTCTTTTGCAGGATTTGGAGTTTATTTCCGTTTTATCGGATGATTTTCCGTATCCTGAAACTGCGTTAAACGAAATGTGGAAAATTCTTTTATTAAACCAGTTTCATGACATTCTTCCCGGTTCTTCCATAAAGGAAGTATATGACGTGACAAAGATTGAGTACGCGCAGCTTAAAGATCGCGCGTCAAAACTGCTTGAAGAACGTCTTAATGCTTTGGCGGATAAATTTTCTGGCGATCTGGTTATCGCAAACACTCTTGGCTTCCTTCGCGGCGATATTGTGCAGATACAGGGCGATCCTGGCGCGAAAGCATTGATTAATAATAAAACCGGAAAAACCCATGTCTGCCAGAAAACCGCCTGCGGAAATACTATCGCGTATGTTTCTGATATACCGGCAAAAGGTTTTTTAAGCCTTAACACCGCAGATACGCTGCATGACGCGTTATCTGAAACTTTAAATCCTTTTGTTATTGATGGTCTTAAGATCGATACGTCTTTTTATACCGCGGAATTTGACAGCAAGGGAAACATTAGACGTCTTTTTTTTAAAAAAGAATCCCGCGAAGTCCTTATTGCAGATAACACTTTGTCTGTTTCACAGCTATCATCTGTTTCACAGCTGCGCGTATACGAAGACAAGCCAATGGATTATGACGCATGGGATATCGATATTTATTACACCGAAAAAAGCTGGCCTGTCGAAGATACTGTCAAAATTGAATGGATTGAACGCGGACCTGTAAGAGCCGCGCTCCTTACCGAGCGCCGTTTTCTGCAGAGCGTTATACGCCAGAAAATATATTTTTACGCTGATATGCCGCGCATCGATTTTGAAACCTATGCTGACTGGAAACAGAGCCAGCTTCTTTTAAAAGCGCATTTCAATACGGGTATTAAATCGCCGCAGGCCGCGTACGACATCCAGTTCGGCAATGTAACCCGTCCTGCTCACAGTAACACAAGCTGGGACGAAGCGCGTTTTGAAACATGCGCCCATAAATGGGCGGATTTGTCCGAAGGCGGCTATGGGGTGAGCGTTCTAAACGACTGTAAATACGGCCACGATATTCATGACGGCGTAATTTCTCTTACATTGATTAAATCCGGCATAGTGCCGAATCCGCAGGCGGACAGGGAAGAGCATTATTTTACATACTCGCTTTTGCCGCATGCAGGATCATGGCAGGACGGCGGCACAGCGCAGAGCGCATACTGTTTAAACGTTCCGTTATACGCAATAAAAAATCATCCGCGGGAAAGCGGCCTGCCGGATTCCGCGAAAAATATTTCCGCGCAGGACAGGTCTTTTATCAATGTGAACCGCAGAAATATTATGATAGAAACCGTAAAAAAAGCCGAAGACAGGGAAAGCGTAATTGTCAGAATGTACGAATTTGAAAACACGCGCACAAAAGCGCAGATAACCCTGGAGCGCAGCGCGGCGGAAATTTATGAAACTGACTGCCTTGAAAACCGAAGGGAAAAAATCGCTTCAAATACATGCGTGTTTACAGTATCGATTTTACCTTATGAAATAAAAACGCTGGAAATTGTTTTTTAATTTTTTTTTTAAAGAACACCTGAAAATAAAAACATCCCATAATAAAAAAAATCT
>WQTB01000021.1 GCA_009786495.1 Treponema sp. | reverse complement strand
TAATCGTTATGCCATTCTTTTCTATGTTGCGGATTATTAATGGCAGCAGCTTCGGGATAACCGCCGCGAAAAGCAAGATTAAAAATCGCTTCTTTATTGTANCCGCTTATCATATCAGGAAAATCTTTATTAAAAGCCCGTTTATAAAAACATGGTTTCNTCCCAAGAATTTCCGCAGCCGCAAGCGGACGCAGACGTATATATTTTACACGCCCCGCAAGACTGTCGCTGATAATAGGAAGAGTAAGAATATTGGCTGAACCTGTTAATAAATACTGCCCTGGCCGGCTTANCCTATCAACAACAAGTTTTATTTCTGGAATAAGTTTCGGCGCTTTTTGGATTTCATCAATCACCATAGTGCCGGANTTNTTATTAATAAAGCCTTTTGGATCTGAAAGAGCGTAATCCAGCAGGAAGCTGTCATCAAGCGAACGGTAATTTTCTGTATCTTTAATAACCTGCTGAGAAAGAGTTGTTTTACCTGTCTGCCTTGCGCCGGATATAACAACTATGCGTCTTCTTGATAACGCTTCTCTTACAGCTTCTGTCTGCCAGCGTAAATGTTCTGTTATCATAAAAACCCCTATGCGAAAAGTATAGTAGAACTGGTGCGAAAAGTATAGTAGAACTGATGCGAAAAGTATAATAGAAAATAATTTTTTCCTTTTTTTTTAAAGAATTCCCTTGACAATAGTTTTCTAGTGTACTAGTATAATAGTACACATATGGAGGTATTATATGCCGTCATGGGAAGAATGGAGAATGGCGTTTGATGACCGGAGCCCTATTTACCGCCAAATTATTCTCCAGTTCAGTCAGGCGTTCTCGCGGGGAGATATAAAACCGGGAGAGCGTATTCCATCCATCCGTGAAATATCNGCGNTGTTAAAGGTAAACACNAATACGATACAGCGCGCATATCAGGAAATGGAAAGGNCCGGACTGATAAACAGTAAAAGGGGCACCGGATATTTNTTTACGGAGGAGCNGGATATGATTAACAAAATGCGCCGTGAGCTTGCGGTTAATTCACAGAACCGTTTTACGGAAGAAATGCGGGCATTGGGTTTCGCTGACAAGGAAATCCTGAAAGAACTCGATTTATTTTTATTTAAAGGAGGAACGAAGAATGGAAGCAATTGATAAACCGTCAGATGACAGACAGACTGTACAGACGGTTATGCAAATCACCGGGCTTGAAAAAAATTTCGGAANCTGTGAAGCGCTGCGCGGCGTGGACATGAGCATCGCGTCAGGGCAGATTGCGGGGCTTTTAGGGCCTAACGCGTCCGGAAAAACTACNCTGCTTAAAGCAATGGCGGGACTGCTTCAGCCGACAGCAGGTAAAATTGAATATTACCAAAACGCGGAAAAAGGGCCGGAAGCGAGAAAGACAATCTGCTTTTGCCCTGACGCGCTTGTATTNCCGCAATGGATGCGCGTACGCGACGCGTTTATTTTTTACCGCGCNATGTACGGCGATTACATGCAATCACGCGCNGATGAAACNATACGGATTCTGGAATTACAGACAGTGCAGAACACGTNCATCAGCAAATTGTCAAAGGGGATGAANGAACGCCTTATGCTTGGCTTGNGTTTTTCGCGCGAAACGCAGCTGTATCTGCTTGACGAACCGCTTGACGGAATAGACCCTGTCGGAAAAATGCGCGTAATAGACGCGATACTCGCGCTGAAGCCAAAGGACGCGTCCGTGCTTGTATCGACGCATTTGGTAAAAGACATAGAGCGCATATTCGACAGTGTGTTTTTTCTGTCCAGGGGAAAAATTGTTTATTGCGGCAGCTGCGATGAAATACGCGAAGAAAAAGGCAAAACTGTTGAACAGGCTTATCTGGAAGTATTTTCTTCCGGTAATTATCAGCTGCCGGAAGATTCCGAAAATAAAGGTCTAAGGAGTAAATAAATGAAAGCTCAATTTAAATACGCATTTCTTGCAGGACTCTATTTCAGAGGCCCGGCATTCGCGGTAATCTTTATAATGAACGCTGTATTTACAATACTTGGATCTCTGGGCGCGCTTCCTATACCCGCGCAGATTACGGCAGTGTCGCTCGGCGGCGTCGCGATAGCTGTAATGCTGGCAGGATGCATCATAGGCGATATCTCCATAGGACGCAGGATGTTCAACGCGCAGGAAGCGTATCTTCACGCGCTGACGCCTGTTCCGCGCTGGAAGACGCTGCTTGCAAGCATCATAACGATGGCGGTGCTGGATTTGGGAACAATGTTTTTTGTTATCTTTTCTGAAGTGTGGCTTTCGTTAAACCTTGCGAATTCATTTTCAAATGTATGGGGAATGATGGCCGCGGCAGCAGGAGAAAACCCGGAAATAACAGCACACATTATTTTACTTTGCGTACTGTTCGCCGCGGTTTATATTTTAATCCTGACTGTAATCATGTTCAGCGTTACGGCAAAAAAATCTTTTCTGTTTAAAATGCCGGCGTCCGGTCTTCTCGCGTTTCTTACAGCCTGCGGATGTTTTTACATCGCGACATTGCTGCAGCTTTTAATTGCGCCTTTCAGCCATGTAGAACGTTATCTGTTTATGATAATCATTACGCCGAATGTTACGGGAATAGCGCTGCCGTTTTTAATTGTACTAACGCTGCTTGAANCCGCGGGTTTGTTTGTATTAACATCGAAACTTTTGGAAAGGAGAATCAATTTATGAAAATAAAATCAATTTTTTACCTGCTTGTAATTTCCGCCGCAATGTTATTTACTGGCTGTGTTCTTGTGAATATCGGCGATTTATCCACCGCAAGTACAATACAGGCGAAGGGCGAAAGGGAAATTTATAATATCAAAACAGGGAATTTTAATAAAATAAAAATTGAAGGAATCTGCGAAGTCCGGTATTACGCAGGCAGTTCCGACACTGTAAAGTTTGAAGTTCCGCCAAATGTGCGCGAACAATACGAAGTGTTAGTTGAAAACGGAGAGCTTATAATACGTTCGGCAAACAGGATATCGTATAACAATAAAAATTCCCCGATACTGACTGTTAATGTATCCGCGCTGGAATCGGTGACACTGGAAGGCGCGGGTGAATTTATCGCGTATGATAAAATTACCGCGGATAATTTGTCTTTAATAACTCTCGGCGCGGGCAGCGTAAAAGCGGAACTTGACGTAAACAGTCTTTCCATAAATTTATCCGGCGCAAGCGACATGAAGCTGTCAGGCAGAGCGGATACAGCCTCTTTGAATCTGACAGGCGCGGGCGATATCAGCGCCTTGTCTTTGCAGACAAATACCGCGGAAATATTCATGTCAGGAGCCGGCTCCATAAAAATCAGCTGCGCGCAGACGCTTAATATTAACGCAAGCGGCGCAGGCTCAATTGAGTACAGCGGTTCTCCAAGAATCAGCCAGAACACAGGCGGATTCGTCAGCATTAAGCAGATTAAATAATTATTCAAAAAAAATGACTTCGGGGGATTTAAGTATCCCCTGAGGCCATAATTTGTATTCGTACGACCATGCCGCTCCTGTTGTGCGCCATGAAGCAGGCCCCCACCAGAAAGCCGGATCGCGTTCGACGCAATGCAGCTGGCCGAAAGTGTTAATCCTGCTGCCAAAAAAAACAATATCGATCTTGTGTTTCCCCTTCCCTATGCCTTTAATTTCTTTTTCATACGGCGAGTAAACAAGGTGTCCGCAGTCTTTTCCGTCAGCTTTTATTCTTAAAAGATGGCCCCGGTAATTTGTTATGCGAATTATCATGCTGTCCTTCAGCATATCAACATCAAGATGATAAACAAGATTCCCGCCATAAAAAGGCAGTCCCTGTCCTGTAATGTCGCCGAAATTCAAAGCGCGCACAGGTTTTGTTATAACGCAGGATCTTCCAGATACTCTAACGCCGAAATCGCCGAGAATGTACATTGCCTCGACATCGGTTTTGCGCCCGTACGGAAAACTGACTTCAAGAACATTGGCGCCTTTCAAAATTTCAGGAAGATTAACTTTACCAATGCACTTGTCAACATACCAGCCGTCAGCGCCTGCCGCTTTTTTTCCGTTCAGCGTAACGCTTGCAATGCCCGCGTTTTCAAGCGCAAGCTGCGCTCCCATAACCTGAATGTCGCTTTCAAACGTAAAGCGCAGTTTTAAAACATGCGGCGCGCTTGCATCTGTTTCGACCCAGGGCTGCGCGACAGCATCACAGCGGTTAGGCCAATTTAGTTCGCTTCTTAAAATGTTATCCAGCCTTAGTATTTCTTCTTCTTCAGGTCTGTAAGGCTGCGAATCAAGGGCGTACTGCGCGATGTCCAAAAGCAAAACATTGGGTTCTTCCAGCGTTACAGGCACAGCGTTAAACCGGACCGGTTTTTCGGTGTTAAACGAAACCGCGGAGATTTTTCTGCCGGCGTCAGCTGACATTCCGGTCTGTCCCGCTGTAACAGGCTCCAGTTTGACAAGCATGCTGTCATGCTCATAAAAGACACGCTCGATAACTGTCCAGCCGTTTTTTAGATTAACTGAAAGCCCGGAGACGCCGCCTGTAATTGTGTCGTATAACACTGCGTTCCATCCGCCGCGGACGCGTATTTTTATTTTTTCGCCGCGCGGAAGATCAGGATTCCCGGGATTATAGGCGTGCGCGATAAAAAGCCAGCGGCAGCCGTCCGCTTCTTCGCGGAGCTGGTAAAAAAGATCATTTGCAGGCGATCCGCGGCCGGTACGAATGTCAATTTCACGAATGTCAGCTAATGCGTCCAGAACGCGGATTCTTTCAAAGCCCGTATGCTCGCAAAGATCGAATAACTTTTTCGCTTCAGCGTCCGGGATCGCGTCGACAAATTCCGGCGCGTTTCCAAGAAAAATGATTCTTCCGCCCGCGTTTTTAAACGCTTTCAGCCTGTCTAATGTTGTTTTTCTTATTGTTTCAATGCCGGGAACAATTATAACTTCGTACTTCATGTCGCCGACAGGGAAACCGCCCGCGTTTACATTTATATCTTCCATTTTACAGTACTCCGGCAGCGTCGATTCGCAGATATAATCAAAATCGATAAGGCCGCGAAGGAGCCAGCCGCAAAGCCCCGAAAATTTTTCGTCCATTTCTTCGCGGATTGCCGCGGTTTTTTCACGCGGACCCCAATGCAGCCAGTAACTTTCGATCGGATGAATCACGGCGGCGCGGCAGACTGCTTTGCCTCTTGTCATCGCGCTGGCGGTGCGGGCGAAGTGATCTTCAACATAAGAATACTGTTCATACCACGGCGACTGATAATTAAAAGTAGAAGGATAATCCCTTTTTGCGTTTCCGTTCATGGAAACCCACGAAAGGTGCGGAACCCTTACAGTGACACCTAACGCAGCCTGCCAGTCGCCCTGCAGCTTGTGTCCGCGGAAATCAAAGTTCCAGTTTGTAACCCCGTAAAGTTCCGACAGCGTACCGGGGATGCCGCCCTGCCTTGCCGCGGACTGGGCCTGCTTGGCGGTTGTAAACTCGCGGTGATCGCATAACATATCAATACCGGGAAGCTGAAATGACCGGTACGCGCGCATCGCCTCGCCGGTTGTAAAAGTCTGGCTTTCAAGCGTCTGTTCTCCGTTCATGTGTCCTGTCAGCATGATGCCGTTTTGCGCGCACCATCCGCCGCACTGATCGGCGAATGCCCTTGTGAAGCGTTCTGTTATGTGATCATGAAAGCGGTACCGCGCTTTGGAAATTTTTCCGTCCGCCGGATTCCATAAAAGTTCCGGGATCGCGGCGGTAAGGCTTTCGCCGCCGTACGCGGCTTTAAATGTTTCTTCTATATCGTGCGTCCACGGAAGCGTTATGTCATTTTCGTCAAAAGCGAACGATAATGTTTCCTGCTGTGAAAACTGCGGCTCGTCGGTGAAAATCGCGGGAATCAATCCGCCGAAATCTTTTTTAAAATGTTTTTCGTACGCTCCGTATGTTACGCGAATAAATTCGCTCATGCTTTTGGGATCAAGGGTATTTATGTACGCCTGATTGTTAAACCACGGGTTATCGGGGGCTGTCTCCAGATACGCGTAAAGTTTTATTCCGGCGGCGTCCGCGTCTTTATCGATCGTTTTATAGCTTTCTATATCGCCGTCTGCGTTAAGCGCAACATCAAAGCAGGCGATAAGTTCGCCGTTGCCGCATCTTCCCGATGTCGCCCGCGATCGCACCGCCGCGGTTTCTTTTTCAATCCGCGTTCCGTAAGGCTTTCGCGTTAATAAAAGATGGCGCGTTCTGTAATCGGGGTTTCTTGTGACGATCCCGCCAGCCGCGCCTGACGGCCAGCGGTCTTCATCGTAAAGCCACGCGAGCATTTTTTCTTTTCCCGCTTTTTCAATGCACGCGCCNATTATGTTCATATATTCATCGCTNAGATATTCTGTCGCNATGCCTGTCCTGACGTGCATGTGAAAGCCGCCGAATCCCATTTTTTTTAACTGATCTATCTGCCAGACAAGTTCGTCTTTATCAAGTTTATTGTTCCATGCCCAAAAAGGCGCTCCCCTGTATTCGCTTGACGGATTCTTAAATTCTTCAGGCGTAAGTCTTTGTTCGCGTTTTGGATACAGCATCAAAATCTCCTGTAATTAATATTGACGACATTATAACACGCGCGCTGTTTACCTGTCCGAATAAAAAAGATAAAATGTTGTTATGACAACACTATCGGAATTCAGCGTCCGCACAGGCGGCAAAACCTGCTGGATCAACATTACAAGCGAAGTTCAAAAAGCGGTAACTTCATCCGCTGTGCTCGAAGGCGTCTGCGTGGTTTTTGTGCCGCATACAACCGCGGCGGTTACAGTAAACGAAAACGCCGACCCCGATGTTCCGCGCGATGTTGATCTCGCTTTAAACGCGATTTCACCTGACCGCCGCGAATTTCATCACAGCGAAGGCAATTCCGCGGCGCATACAAAAACAAGCCTTGTAGGTCCGTCGCTTACATTGATTGTAACAGGCGGCAGGCTTCTTCTTGGAACATGGCAGGGAATTTGGTTCAACGAGTACGACGGTCCGCGTACAAGAAAAGTTCATGTCCGCGTGATGGGCGAGTAAACTATATTTACAATTAATAAAAATTCCGTGTTAGAATAAAGGAACTTTTTTATATTATAATTTAAAGTTACGTTGATTGGAGAAAATCATGAAAAAAATTGTTTCAGTCCTGGCTGTTTTATTTATTATTCAGGGATTATCCGCGCCCGCTTTATTTGCGCAGGAAAGCGGAGACGGCGTCGCAGCGTCAAGCGAGATAGCCATGCAGGTTTCAGATATTCCTGAAATAAAACTTGGTTTCACTCAACGTTTTATATTTCCGTTTTTACAGGGCGATAATCCGCTTACGGCAGGCAATAATATCACCCTTGCGCTGACAGGCGAAGTGTCTCCGATTTCACTTTACGCGCTGGCTGAAGCTGTCTGGACACCCGTCGCTTTTATCGAACTTACCGCGGGCGCAAGAATTGTATCGGGCTGGCAGCTTGAAATTTTCGGCATAAAAGGTTTGAACGGAAACGGCTTAAACCTTGTCGGCGAAAACAATGAATCCGTATACGAAGGCAGTCCGTTTGACTCTGTTATCTGGAGATTGAAAGCAGGCGGAGCTTTCCAGTTTGATCTTGCGGCAGTATTTCCCGGCGACTGGAATCATGTCGTTTTTAAAACGTATCACGAAATTAATTACCAGGCGAATTCGCGCGCAAAGAAAAACCAGTCATGGTTTATTGAATCTGACGGCGGCGAAAACATGAACGGATTTAACTATTACGGAAATTTTTTGCTTGCGTACCAGATGCCGCTCTTTTTAAACATGGCAGGCGTTATCGCGGAAATGAATTTAAACCTTTATGATGCGCCCGGCCGCAGCGTCTGGGGAGACGATTTAATACGCTGGACTTTTTCAGGCGTTCTGGGTTTTGAATTCGCGAAACACTGGAACATAATGATACTCGCGCAGTTCATGACAGACAGAAACTACAAGGAATCAAACTGGAAGGATCTGCATTACACAAAAAGAACTTTCGACTCTTTGTATGTTAGATATAAAAGAGTCGCCGCTGTGGTTACATTCAGGTTTTAACAGCGTCATCAGAACCGGATGACAGCTCTCCGCGCTCACGAAGATCGGAAAGTATCTGCGCATGAAATTTCGCGTCGATTTTAAATTTCATCCTGTAAAGAATATAACTTACTACGATACAAAGCATCGGCAGAATCAGCATGGCGATTTTCATCAGCAGGATGCCTTCGCCAGTAATATCATCCGCGGAAGCGGCGGTATTGATGCCGGAAATAATCGCGACAGCTGCGACAATTCCAGAGCCGACAGCGCCGCCCATTTTATTAATCAAAGGCTGGATCGAAAAAGAAATGCTATCGTTCCGCTTGCCGAGTTTCCAGTGCCCGTAATCGACAGAGTCGGCAAGGAACATCAGCATCAGAAGCTGAATAAAGGACTGTCCGAAAAATATCAGCACTCCCGCGATGCCGATAAAAATCATCGTAGTAACGGGCGCGGCGAAAAATATTATGTATCCCAAAACAATCGACGCGATCGCTCCGGTGTAAAGAGTTTTACGGTTAAACTTCCTGCTGAATAGCGGAAAAACAGACAGCGCCGTCAGCTGCGACACGCCCAGAATCGCGGCAAAAACCGGATACATTCCTTCATCGCCGTATATGTATTTAAAAAAATAAACACCGAAAGAAGTTGTCGTCATGTAACCAATCATAAAAAGCGACATCGCGATCGCTGTAATAAACAATTGATCGTTTTTATATATGATGCTGAAAAGTTCGCGTATCGGGGTGCTTTGTTTTTTTTGAATGACAACTCCAGTTTCCTTAACGCCGAATATTGTTACGCATAACCCCATCGCCATGAAAACTGAAATTAAAATAGCAAAAGTAAAATATCCTTTTTGATGCGAGCCGAACCGGTCTCCGAAAAATTCCGTCATATCAAGTATCGCGACAACGACAAAAAAAAGTCCGATATTCGCGAAGATGCGCGCAAGGGCTCCGATTTTTTCGCGCTCTTTTTGATTGACGCTTAAAACAGGAAGCATTGACCAGTAGGAAATATCGTGCAGTGTATAACTTACTCCCCACATAAAATAAAAAACCGCGAACGTAACAATAAACGCGCCGCCCTGAAGGCCAAAGTCGGTAAAAAGCAAAATTGTAAAAACAGGCGAAAGAACCGCGCCCGCCGTAAGCCACGGTTTAAATTTTCCCCAGCGCGTGTTTGTATTGTCTACTATAAAACCCATCAATGGATCCGTCAGCGCGTCAAATACGCGGGCGGCGAAAATGATTCCCGTTATCCACCACATTGCGCTGTCGGAGAGATCCATTACTTCGGTAAGATACACAATTAAAAACATGCTGACGATGGCGTAAACCATGTCCCTGCCGATAGTGCCAAGCCCGAATGTTATCCGGTTTCTAACAGACGCGTTTTCCATAAAAAATTATATCACGCGCGGCGCGGCTTGTCACGCGNACGCGTTTTATAATTTTTATTATTACAGGTAAATTATCAGTANCTGTTGTCGAAAACTCTTGTTGATTTTTTTTCGCTGCGCGGAAGTTCGCCCATGCCGACCGCTTTCGCTTTCGGTATAAGGCCGATCCTTTCCTTGAATTCATGCTCGACAGTTTTTTCAAGATTATGAAGACCTTCACCCGGCGCTATTTTTGTTTCAAAGAAAAGCGTTAATATGTCCTTGCCGTTCAGGTGATCGATCATTATCTGATACTCGCTTGATACGCCGTCAATCGCGGAAAGAATTTCNTCCACGCGGCTTGGATAAATGATCGCGCCGCGGACTTTTACCATATCGTCAGAACGCCCGATCAATGTCGCGATACGCGGGTAGTCAAGACCGCATTCGCATTTTCCGGGGACAATTTTTGTAAGATCGTGAGTGCGGTACCTTATAAGCGGCGCGCCTTCTTTTTTCAGAGTTGTAATGACAAGCTCGCCCGTATGCCCGTCCGGCACTACCTTGCCTGTTTTCGGATCGATGATTTCGCAGTACATATAATCTGTCCACATATGCATCGCGCTCTGGCACTGGCAGTTGATCCCGATCCCCGGGCCGTAAATTTCAGTCAGTCCGTAAATGTCGTATAACTCAACGCCAAGTTCGCCCGCGATGCGTTTCCGCATTTTATCGCCCCACCGCTCCGATCCGATAACGCCCTTTTTCAGATGAATCTTGTCGCGCACTCCGCGTTTTTCAATTTCTTCAGCTAACAAAAGCGCNTANGACGAAGTCGCGCATATAACAGTCGATTTTAAATCGATCATCATTTTNATCTGCTTGTCGGTATTGCCGGGCCCCATNGGAATNGCGAGCGCTCCGAGCAGCTCCGCGCCGGCCTGAAAACCGATTCCCGCCGTCCACAANCCGTATCCCGGCGTTATGTGAATACGATCCGCGTTTGTGCAGCCGGCAGTTTCGTAACACCGTTTAAACATGATCGCCCAGTCTTCCACGTCTTTTTTTGTGTAGGGAATAATTACAGGCGTGCCGGTTGTCCCTGACGACGAATGTACGCGCACGATTTTATCGTCGCTTACCGCCTGAAGCCCTAGCGGATACGCGTCNCGCAGATCCTCCTTGTCGGTAAAAGGCAGCTTTCTGAAATCTTCTACAAAATTAATATCAGCCGGATTAATCTGCGCAAAATGTTTTTTGTAAAACGGGCTCTTCATCGCTTTTTGAATCGACTTGTTAATCTGTTCCAGCGGGAAATCATCAGCGTTCGNTTTGTCACTCATAATAAACTCCTATGCGTTATTTTCCGGGAATCAATGATCTCCCTGATTCAAAAGCTTTTATATTAATATCATGATAACGCACAGGAAGCGTTTCTATCAATATATCTTTTAATG